>JAGVEU010000158.1 GCA_020057985.1 Calditrichota bacterium
CGGGTATCGTAACCGTCGGCAAGGTCGGTGGCAATGTTCGCTGCCGGCGGCAGCCACCCTTGGGCGGAATGATCTACTGCTGACCAAAGCTGGTCGTAGTCATTTTCGGGAGTTGACATGATGTAGTACTTGTTTCGGTCGCCTGCGGGTGTTCCAAGTCCGCCTGTGCCGAAATTGCGGTTGTTTTCCTGTCGTCGGGGTCCCCAATCCAGCGTTGCGTCGCCATTCGAAGCCCACCAGTTGAACGAAAACTGGCGGCTCGGCGGATAGTCCAGCATTGATGCGCCAATGGCTGCCACCGCCGATTGCTGATCCCACAGCCCAGACCTGGATGGATCGCCGTCGTTGTCTGCTGACCAGGCGATAAGCAGGCTCTCTTGAGTAGCTGGGTCAACACAGCTGTAGCTTCCGGAGATGTCATCCTGAGAGCCAAGAGCCCCGCGAGTACGAGCCATGATGTCGCAATCGAGATAGAGTCCACAGAATGTCTGATGGAGATAGTGGCTGCCGATATTCTTGATCCTGTAGCGAAACAAGATGAAGTCTTCATAAACGCTTGCACTCCAGGAATACGACTCCTGCACGATCTTTAGTCCAAGTGGAAAATGTGGTCGTCCGTCGTCCGGATTCGGGGAAACCCACGATTGGTCGGTCAGCGTGTCGTAGTAGGTGGCGATGTAGTCGGCTTCGCTGACGGCGTCCGGACTGTATGCTGGATCACCGGGACGCGTCGACCTCTTGACGATTTGGCCGTTGGGCAGGCCCTCCGGGAACATTTCAAAGACGTGTTGCCAGCCATCATGCCCGGTAGAGACGAGGGTGTCGCTGTCTACTACCGCACCAATCCACAAGGCGCCTTGCCACAGATATTCTATACCCGAACCGTAGGGGAACTGGCACGAAGGAGCGGGCAGGCCGGTCTCGGGGTCTTTTATGGAAGGGTCCATCTGTGAACCGTAGATCCCGAAATTGGTGATGGTCATTCCGACGTTGCCCACTTTGTGCACGCGGTGATCCAGATACGGCGACGATGATGAAGGATCTGCAACAGTAGAGACATGGGTCTCTTCACTCTTCTTTGCTGCCCACGTTCCTTCCGTCGGGGTGCTGACTGCGAGCAACACCGCCAACACGATGATACCTTGCTTTGACGAGAATTGCATGGCGCCTCCTAAGCACAGATTGGTTTCAATCAGTATGGAATATAGTGCAACATGGCTCCGGTGTCAATAGTGCATGCGGATTTTCTCCGCGCGGTCAGGAAGCCGTATGAGCCGGTGCACGAGGACGTACACCGGCCACAGACTGCGAGGGGTTCCCGATGGCGCAGGGGGAATCGCCGTTCCAGAGTTGAACCGTGCGACCAAACTCCGCTCTTGCTTAGGCGTGCGCGATGATCTAACTTCCGGTTGTGAATTCCGAGTCCTCTCTTTTCGCGCGTCCGTTTCTGATCATCCTTACGCTGGCGCTGGGGCTGCGCCTCACAGCGGTCATCTTCTCGCAAGGATTTATGGCGCACGACGATCATTATGAGACCATCGAGATCGCCAATAGCTGGTTGCATGATGGGCTATACCTGTCTGACGGCACCTTGCGTTGGGAGGGGAAGCCGGACATCGGGGTGATGCGTAGCGCGGTGTATAATCTGTTCCTGTTAGGGCTGATGAAAATCACTTCGGCGTTCGGTGTTGAGCATCTCGATACGCACATGTATTTCAATCGCTTCGTGCACGCGCTGCTGTCGTTGTTGCCCGTGATTTTTGGCTATCGATATCTCAAAGAAGAAACCAATGAACGCACTGCCGCGGTCGGTGGAGTGCTACTGGCGGCGCATTTCCTGATGCCTTATCTGGCGGTGCGCAATCTGGTGGAGATGGTTGCCGCCGACTTCCTATTCCCGTGTTTGTATTTCGCTACTACCGGCATGAAGCGAGAGTCGGATGGTGATGCCGTACTGGCAGGCGTGCTCGGCGGGATTGCCTTCATGATCCGTATGCAGGTTATCATGGCGCTCGTGCTCGTGCCGATTGCGATGGTGATTCGGCGTCGTGCTTGGCGGCAAGCAACGACGTTCACAATCGCGTTGGCGGGAATGATTGTCTTGCAGGGGCTGATTGATACCCAGACACACGGCAAGTTCCTCGGGAGTTTCACCAATTACATAGTCGGCAATCTGGGGGCGGCACCGACAATTCCGGGACCGTGGTATCGGTATGCCTTGCTGCTGCTTGGCGTGATGATACCGCCGTTTTCGCTTCTATTCGTCGGTTCCGTTTTCCAGTGGCGTGTCATTCGCAACCACATTGTCTTGTGGTTGCCGATGATGGCGTTCTTGATAGGGCACTCGGTGATCGTCAACAAGCAGGAGCGATTTATGATTCCGATTTTCCCGATTCTGCTCGTGCTCGGCTGTGTCGGAGTCTACTATCTTACTCAGAGTGACGGTTGGCACAATCGCTGGCGCAGACTTCGCCTCGGGCTGTGGGCCTGGTTTGCCGTGATCAATCTGGTACTGCTTGCGGCGTTCACGGTCAACTATGGGCATCGGGGCGCTGTTGATCCGTTGGTGTACTTGTCGCGACAACCGGACGTCCGTAAAGTGCTCTTCGACTGCACTGAGCGCCGCATGTTTGTGCCTCATGGCTATCGGCAGTATGACCGCTCCAATGCCTTCACGATTTACAGTAATCTTGAGTTTTTTCAGGCGTTGGCACAGGGAAAGCTGCTTTCCTTTTCACCTCCGGACTACATCGTCGTTTTCAGCGATGACAATTTGATACAGCATCAAGACCTGCTGACTTCCATGTTGGGGAAGTACAAGCTGGTTCATCATGGCAAACCGTCGTTAGTCGACGTCGTGCTCAACAAGCTGAATCCCAAATACAATCATCGCAATGAATCGTGGGTGCTGGGGCGAGTGAAATAGCAGGGTTGGAATTGCTTTCGAGAAAGCAAATACCCCCACCAGGGATCGAACCTGGATTTCCGGCTCCGGAGGCCGACGCGTTATC
Organism: Calditrichota bacterium; assembly: GCA_020057985.1. GTDB lineage: Bacteria > Electryoneota > RPQS01 > RPQS01 > RPQS01 > JAGVEU01. The sequence goes on from JAGVEU010000158.1 coordinate 3,012, forward strand.
CATTACACCATGGGGGCAACTGCGCGGAATCTATTTGAACACAACAACAAAGTCAACGGCGAAATTGACGACGACATTTCCCCGGTACGTCATCAGTCCGCCACCGCAAATACCTTGACTTCAATGGTGTTGCGGCTAACTTAGTCGCGCATTAAGGCCGATACTTCTGAAAGGTAGACTATGTTCTGGTCAAAAACATATATCCCGACTCTTCGCGAAGACCCGGCAGACGCCGAGTTGATTTCCCACAAGTTGCTGGTAAGAGGCGGCTATATCCGCAAGCTGCAGGCGGGCGTTTACAACTACCTGCCGCTTATGCAACGGACGCTTCTGAAAACAATCAACATCGTTCGCGAGGAGATGGATCGTTCCGGCGCCATCGAAATCACGATGCCGGTGCTTCATCCGGCGGAGTTGTGGCAGGAATCAGGACGTTGGGATGTGATGGGCAAGGAGCAAATGCGATCCAAGGACAGGCATGATCACTGGATGGTGCTCGGCGGCACGCATGAGGAAGTTGTCACCAACCTCATTCGCAACGAATTACGCAGCTACCGACAGTTGCCGCTCAACCTCTACCAGATTCAGGTCAAGTTCCGCGACGAAATCCGCCCGCGCTTCGGTTTGATGCGGGGACGCGAGTTTCTGATGAAAGACGCTTACACTTTTGACCTTGACGCCGAAGCGCACAAGTTAGCCTATCAGAAAATGGTCGATGCCTACTTTGCGGTGTTCAGTCGCTGCGGACTGGAAGTGCGCAAGGTGGAATCGGATACGGGGGCTATGGGGGGGAAAATGGCGCACGAATTCATGGTGATCGTAGATACTGAGTCGGGAGAGGAATTGTTGTTTTTCTGTAATAACTGCGATTATGCCGCCAATGTTGAGAAAGCCGACTCGATCAGTTCGAAAACGATAGCCACGGAGTCGGAGCAGCCGCTCAAGAAAGTGCCGACGCCAAATGCAGCCACGATCGAGGAAGTCACAGCATTCCTGAATGTGCCTGCCGAACGTCTGGTCAAGACACTTCTCTATACCGCCGACGGGAAACCGGTGGCAGCGATGATTCGCGGCGATCGGCAGATAAACGAACTCAAGCTTAAGAATCACCTCGGTTGTTTTGAACTGACGATGGCAACTCCCGAGATCGTGGAGGAAGTCACGCACGCGCCGGTCGGATTTGCCGGCCCTGTCGGTCTCAAAGGGGTCCGCCTGCTTGCCGACCCGGAGGTGATGGAGTTGACCAACTTCGTCGTCGGTGGCAACGAAAACGAGACGCACTATGTCAATGTCAATCATAAGCGGGACTTCAGCGTGAGCGAAATCGTTCCGCTCCGCTCGGCGGCGATCGGCGATGTTTGTCCGATCTGCAAGAAGGGGATTCTACACACCAAGAAGGGAATCGAGGTGGGCAATACATTCAACCTCGGCTACAAATATGCCAAGTCGCTCAATGCGACCTACCTCGACAAAGACGGCAAGGAGCAGATGTTCTACATGGGTTCTTACGGCATCGGCGTAACGCGCACGATTCAGGCTGCGGTCGAGAGATTCAATGATGCCCGCGGGATCATTTGGCCGGCATCACTGGCGCCGTACCAGGTTCATATCGTGCCGCTATCGACCGATGAAAGCTTGCGCAAAGCCGGTTTTGCGTTGCACGATCAACTTATAAAAGCCGGTGTTGAGACGATTCTCGATGACCGCGACGAACGCGCCGGCGTCAAGCTGAATGACGCTGATCTGGTCGGTATGCCACTGCGCGTAAATATTGGCGCCAAGTCATTCGAGAAGGGACAGTTCGAGTTGAAGGATCGCGCCAAGCCCGATCTGCAGATGGTTGAGATCGGGTCAGCCGTCGAGACCATCAAGAAACAGGTCGACGCGAAACTGGCTCAGCCGGTTCCGATTTAGCAATCGATCTGCATTCACTTCTACATACTTAATAAGATGCGTTGCGCACAATTTCAGTGCGTCTGCTCGTTTGATAACACGCTTGCTGCGGAACTGGCGTTGTTGTAAATGATTGCAACTCAATGTATTACCAATGCGTACTTTCTTTGGCACGATCCTTGCATTACTCCGTGCAGAAACAGAATGCTGTTAGGTTAGGAGGAAAGCTTGAAACGGTTAATACTTTTGGTTCTGACGATGGTTGGTATGCTGGTGTTCGCGGCCGGTTGCACAGAAGACAAGGTCGTAAGAGTGGTCGGCGATGTCCCCGCGGTGCCGACCGGAGTCAGCTCGACCACAGGAGATCATCAAGTTGAGATTTACTGGCGCGGCAACAATGACAATGGCCTGACCGAGGGCTACGGTGTTTACCGGTATACCGGCACCGTTGGCGACCTTGATCGATACGAGCGGATCGGCAGAGTGGGTGCGGACGCGCATTGGGATATCTCTGAAGACGAAGACGTTCGGTGGTATAGCTTCATTGATGCCGGACTCACCAACGGGACAACCTATTACTACGCAGTGAACGCCTACAACAAATTCGGGGAGTCGGAACTTTCGAAAATAGACGCAATGGATACACCGAGACCTGAAGGGAGTGCCATTCTCAGAGACTTCCACACCTATCCCAGCAACGCGGGATTCGATTTCAGTCGTGCCCGGATTGTACGCTTTGACGCTGAAGACGCAGATGTCTTCTTCGAATATGATCCCGATCTTGGGGCGTTCTTTTTCTTCGCCGGCAGCAATGAAGTCGACATCCAAGGCTATGGATATACCGATGATCTCACGTCAGTGGGTTGGGGAGATCCGGGAGGTGGTGAGGGCTGGTCGGCAGTCGGTTGGCTGGAGCTGATTGAGCATCATAG
>JAGVEU010000316.1 GCA_020057985.1 Calditrichota bacterium
CCGAGCGATTACTAGCCAGTACCGTCCTCGGTGCTGGTCCGCAACCCGACCGGAATCTGAATTCTGAACGGGAATTCGTGAATTAAAATTTCTCTCCGCCTCCAGAGATGCGTCAAATCAATAGTGCTTCTCGAAAGTAGGTTGCGATGTTGCTCGCCGAGCGATTACTAGCCAGTACCGTCCTCGGTGCTGGTCCGCAACCCGGCCGGAATCCGTAATTGCAACGCACTTTCGGGAAGGACTATACAACCTTATGAAAAAAAATCAAATTCCCATGCTCGTGGCAATTCCCGCTTTACTGCTGGGAATCTTTGCGCTCTTAAGCGAGTCGTACAAGACATTTTTCGTAGCGCTGGCAGTTTCGCTCATGCTCTTCGGGTGGAACCGCATGAAGTCGCGGCAGTCAACGGGGAAGATTGTTGAAACCGTCCAGACCACCGGTGAAGGGATACACGACCAACTCAAAGAGATCAAAGCGGGGATTGCAGCTCTGAGCGACCCCTACGGCCCCGACGATGTGCTCGCCGCTATCGGCAAGAGCGGCAGAGAAGCACAGTCCGCTGTTCGCGAAAAAGTTCTCGCGGCGGATCAAGCTTACAATGAAAATCGTTATGCCGATGCCGAGCGCGCTTATACAACATTGATTGACCTCTTCAGCGATGTGCCGATCCTCTATTTCAATCGCGGAGTGTCCCGCGCGTTTTCCAATCGTAATCAGGAAGCCTTCAACGATTTTGATCAAGCGATTCAACTCGGTCTTCTTGATGCAGCAGCGCTCTACAACAAGGGTGTGAGCCTTGGAGCTTTGGGCCGCCGCGAGGAGGCGATTCTGGCCTATGACGCCGCACTCAAGATCAAACCGGACTTCCACGAAACGCTCTACAACAAGGGAGTGAGCCTTGCTGACTTAGACCGCCGCGAGGAGGCGATTCTGGCCTATGACGCCGCGCTCAAGATCAAACCGGACTATTACCAAGCACTCTACAACAAGGGCGTGTGCCTTGCTGACTTAGGCCGCCACGAGGAGGCGATTCTGGCCTTTGACGTCGCACTCAAGATCAAACCGGACTATCACGAAGCGCTCAACAACAAGGGTGTGAGCCTTGCTGCTTTAGGCCGACACGAGGAGGCGATTCTGGCCTTTGACGCCGCGCTCAAGATCAAACCGGACTTGCACGAAGCGCTCTACAACAAGGGCAATAGCCTTGCCGCTTTAGGCCGCCGCGAGGAGGCGATTCTGGCCTATAACGCCGCGCTTAAGATCAAACCGGACTACCACGAAGCGCTCTACAACAAGGGCAATAGCCTTCATGCTTTAGGCCGCCGCGAGGAGGCGATTCTGGCCTTTGACGCCGCGCTCAAGATCAAATCGGACTACCACGACGCGCTCACCAACAAGGGTGCGAGCCTTCATTATTTAGGCCGCCGCGAGGAGGCGATTCTGGCCTTTGACGCCGCGCTCAAGATCAAACCGGACTTCCACAAAACGCTCCACAACAAGGGTGCGAGCCTTGCTGACTTAGGGCGGTGGGATGAGGCGGAACAAGCAGCGATGCAAGCAATCGAGTTGCAGAGAAGAGTGGGTGCATCAACAGAGAATACGGAGAAATTGTTGGAGGATATTCGTGTGAATCGGGGGACGAAGTGAAGCGCAATGCATCCTGCGCGATGGAAGACCCCGATTCCGACGGGGAACCGCAGACGGGCGCAGCAAGCGGCGCCCCTACACCCCGCTTGGCGAATCAGAGCGATCCTTCACTGTGTTCAGGATGACAGCGAGGGCATTCATCCTCCATCGGTTCAGATTCCGGTCGGGTTGCGGACCAGCACCGAGGACGGTACTGGCTAGTAATCGCTCGGTGGAAGAGGATCGGCTGCAAGCAGACCGCCGCCGCATCCCTGTTTCCAACTCCTTTGTTTTAGCAAAGGATCTGTTCGGCGACACTGATTCCAGAATATCTTCCGGCATTGAGTAATTATTACGATCTTCTCTCCCCCTACTTTAGTAGGGGGATTAAGGGGGTCAGCGTCGGTCGAATGCAAGTGCTCTGCTGAGAAACATCGAAGCACAACCACGAACTGAATCGAAAACCGCTTCCACTGGATCATATTATGTCATCACCCGCAACCGGAATTTTCCAATGAATGTTCTCCTGTTTCTGCTACTTGCAGCCGTCGCTTTCTGGCTTGCCAGTCGCTTCTATGCCCGGTACATTGCAAAATCACTGGGCGAGGATCCAAAGACGGTGACGCCCGCAGTTCAATTCAATGATGGACGCGACTACGTGCCGACCAAACGATTTGTAGTCTTTGCCCATCACTTTTCTGCAATCGCGGGAGCCGGGCCGATCTTGGGGCCGACAATGGCGATCCTCTATGGCTTTGTTCCGGCGTGGTTATGGGTTGTCTTTGGCGGTATTTTCATCGGCGCTGTGCATGATTTCACTTCTCTGTTTATCAGCATGAGAGAGGGCGGAAAATCCATGGCGGAAGTTGCGCGGAAAACATTGGGCAGAACTGGCTTCAATCTCTTCATCGTCTTTACGATTGTGATGCTGGTTCTCGTGAACTCGGCCTTCCTGAGTGCGACGGCTATTTCACTCACCTCACTCTGGCCCATCAGCAAGATTGCAGTAGCCGGCGGAGGGTCATTTCTGAAAACGGTGGTCAAAGACGGAGTCGAGTATGGCCGCATCGGTGGAATTGCCTCGACGTCTGTGATTTTCATTACGCTGTGTTCGCCGCTGATCGGCTGGCTTCTGCACCGCAAGGGAATAAAGACGCTGCTTGCCTATGGCCTTGCATCCGTGATTTGCATCGTATCCGTTTTGCTGGGCATCGCCTTTCCGGTTAGTCTCGCTCCTGAGGTGTGGATGGTGATCATATCCGTCTACGTCCTATTTGCCGCCGGCGCGCCGGTGTGGCTCATTCTGCAACCGCGGGACTTTATCAACGTGCAAATACTCTATGGCGGTATTGTGCTGATGATGATCTCGCTTTTCACTGCGGGATTTGGAGGTCTCACGGTTTCCATTCCGAGCTTCAATCTTCAGGAAGGCGTGCAAAGTCTCGGGTTCATCTGGCCGATGATGTTCATTACCATCGCCTGCGGAGCTATATCAGGCTTCCATTCACTGGTTGCGGGTGGGACAACCGGTAAGCAGCTTTGCAACGAAACCGACGCCCGCAAGGTGGGCTTCAACGCAATGCTGCTGGAATCCCTGCTGGCCGTCTGTGTGCTGCTGACCATTGGTGCTGCAATGAGTTTTTCGGACTACAAGTCCATTGTTTGGCCGTCCGATCCGACACTCAAGTCTAATCCGATTCTCGGGTTTTCCCTTGCCGCCGGTCAGCTCTTCCACCTCGGAGTTGGGATTCCCGTCACACTCGGAACGATTTTTGGAATTCTCTTGGTAGAGGGATTTGTGATAACCACGCTCGACGCTTCCGTCCGATTGAATCGCTACCTCTTCGAGGAGTTGTGGACGATCCTCTTCAAAAATCCGCCTAAGATTCTTCGGCACTACTGGTTCAACTCCGGTCTATCCGTTGTGCTCATGGGTCTGCTGGCCTATGGCAATGCCTTTAGCGCACTGTGGCCGATCTTCGGCACGGGTAATCAACTACTTGCAGCTTTGGGTTTGCTGGCCGTGTCCAGTTGGTTGCTGCTGCGGAAGAAACGGTTTTCGTACACGCTGATTCCGGCGATCTTCATGATTCTGACTACAGTGGCTTCGCTGGTCATTCTCCTCGTAAGCTACATTAAGAAGGGTAACATTCTCTTAATCGCTACGGACATATTGCTCCTTGTGCTTGCCACGGGAGTGGTCTTGCTTGTCATCAAGACGTTTTTCAGACGAACCGAATCTGAGCTACCGGCTGCTTCGGTTCGTCAACAAGCATAGGAATAACGCAATGAAAGATCATGAGTGGACAAAAGAACTTCCGGTTTCGATTACTGTGTGTGACCGAGACGGCATCATTATCGAGATGAACGACCGAGCCGTCAGGACTTTCGAGAAGGATGGAGGTAGAGCCCTGATAGGCACCAACGTGCTTGACTGCCATCCTGAACCGTCTCGCACTCAGTTGTCGAACATGTTGATCCAACAGACTGCGAACACCTACACCATCGAAAAGAGCGGAGTTAAAAAGTTGATTCATCAGGTTCCGTGGTACAAAGATTCGATCTACGCAGGCTTTGTGGAATTCGCGATAGAGCTTCCGGCTACGCTGCCACATTTTATTAGACAGAGCCAATGAAAATTCAAATCCCGCCCTTTGTGCATTCCTATCCCGCGCCGGCTGTACTGGTGGGTTGCGGGACACTCGAACATCCTAACCTGATCACGGTTTCCTGGTTTGGAACCGCTGCCTCTGACCCGCCGACGGTCAGCCTGTCCATTCGTAAATCACGGCACAGCCATCGGCTTGTGTTGGCTAACAACGAATTTACGGTGAACATCCCACGAATCGCCGATCTGGAAGCGGTCAAGTATTGCGGAGTGAGATCCGGCAAGGAGTGCAACAAGTTTGCTGAGCTTGGCTTCATTCCCGTGCCGTGCCCGCCGTTAAATGAGGCTCCCATGATTGATGAATGCTTCTTTGCCTTGGGCTGTCGCGTCATTCAGGTACTCGAATTAGGTTCACATGACATGTTTGTTGCGGAAGTGGTCAGCGCCTATTGCAACGAAGCAGATCTTCGACCTGAAAAGCCGGATCCCCACGCTGAAGAGCAAGTGGTTTTTCTGGATGGGAAATACTGGCGGTTGATGCCCGCTTATTAGCGAAGTCTCGCGCTTTCATGCTGAAGTCAATCAGGGAACAAGCCGAGCAGTATCTGCGTCGGGCACTCGACAATCCGCAAGCCGGATTTCGTGACGGACAATGGGATGCTATTGAGAGCCTTGTGCGAGATCGCGAGAGACTACTCGTAGTTCAGCGCACGGGCTGGGGCAAGAGTATGGTTTACTTTCTTGCCACTCGGTTGCTGCGTGATCGGGGAGCGGGTTTTGCCTTGTTGATCTCGCCGTTACTTGCGCTGATGCGAAACCAGATTCAAGCGGCGGAGCGGATTGGTATTCGAGCGGCGACGATCAACTCCAGCAACCGTGAAGATTGGAAGCGGATTGAGGCCAAATTGCGTGAAGACGAGGTTGATTTGCTGCTGGTTTCGCCGGAGCGGCTGGCCAATGATGATTTCCGTGAGCATGTTCTGATTCCGGTTGCCAATCGCATCGGTCTGTTTGTGGTGGATGAAGCGCATTGCATCAGCGACTGGGGACATGATTTCCGTCCGGACTATCGCCGGATCTTGCGAATTCTACAAGCGCTTCCTCCGAACATTCCATTGCTGACCACCACGGCAACAGCCAATAATCGTGTTGTGGAAGATATTCGAGAACAACTTGGGCAGGATTTGCGAATCGTACGCGGACCGCTTGCTCGTGAGAGTCTTAGGTTGCAGAATATCTCGCTGCCCAGTCAGGCGGCGCGAATGGCCTGGTTGGCGGAGAATGTGCCGACACTGCCAGGAAGCGGAATTATTTACACGCTAACAGTTCGGGATTCGCAGCGAGTAGCGGAATGGTTGCAGTTGCAAGGGATCAGCGCTCATGCCTATCACAGCGAGGTGGAACCGGTGATCCGCGAGCAGCTCGAAGCCGATTTGCTGTCCAACAAAGTGAAAGCCCTTGTGGCAACCACTGCCCTCGGAATGGGATTTGATAAACCTGATCTTGGATTTGTGATTCACTTTCAGCGGCCCGGCTCGGTGATCCACTACTATCAGCAGGTCGGAAGAGCCGGCAGGGCGATGGAGAATGCCTATGGTGTGCTGTTGAGCGGCTCAGAGGATGATGAAATCACCGATTACTTCATTCGCACAGCTTTTCCTCCGCAAGCGCATGTTGAGGAAGTGCTGAGCGCGCTTGCCGGATCTGATGAGGGACTGTCCACTCGGATGCTGGAAAAGAAACTCAACCTTTCCTTCTCACAGATTGACAAAGTACTGAGCACGTTGGTGGTTGAGAATCCGGGTCCGATTGGTAAGCTCGAATCACGCTGGCATCTGACACCGGTTGCGTATGTTCCCAATCGCGAAAAAGCGATTCGGCTGATGGAGGTTCGCCGCAGAGAGCAGGCACGAATGCAGGCTTACATGCGGAGCACAGAGTGTTTGATGATGGCTTTGCTGCGCGAGCTTGATGATCCTGTTATAGCGCCGTGCGGGAAATGTGCAGTCTGCAATGGCGAGCCGATTTTATCGACAACCTATTCAACGACAACAGCGACGGAAGCGGTGCGATTCCTGCGGCGACGGGATCTGCCGATTGAGCCGCGCAAGTTGTGGGATCTGGATTCGCTGAATGAGCATTACTGGCATGGCAAGATTCCGGACAGACTCAGAGCACAAGCAGGTCGGTCGCTCTGTCATTGGGGAGATGCAGGTTGGGGAGATCTTGTGCGACGCGGAAAGCTCGACGATCTTAAGTATGCCGATGAACTCGCTACGGGAGCGGCGGAGATGGTTCGGGCTCGATGGAAACCTGAGCCTTCGCCAACCTGGATCACCTGCGTGCCGTCATTGAAACATCCTGAACTCGTTCCGGGTTTTGCGCATCGGCTTGCAGAGCTTCTTGGTTTGCCTTTTTCGCAGTGTGTGCACAAGGTCAAGTCTACCGCGCCGCAGAAGGAGATGCACAACAGCTTTCAGCAAGCGCGGAATCTGGCGGGAGCCTTCAAGATTGACCGAGCCGGCGTCCGGATTGGGCCGGTGTTGCTGGTGGATGATATGGTAGACTCACGATGGACGTTTACCGTGATTTCCGCCTTGCTGCTCGAATCCGGGAGCGGGCCGGTATTTCCACTGGCACTGGCTGTGACCACGTCGGTGTGACAATTCACCCCCCCTACCCCCCCCGCGAGCACACTACTGTCTCAATGATTTGTGAAGTAGTTTCACAAGGATTTTGCCTGCGGGATCGGCTGCTTGCAGCCGACCCGAATGGCCGACAGAACAGGAAACA
>JAGVEU010000473.1 GCA_020057985.1 Calditrichota bacterium
CCGCCACGGCGTGATTTTCTTCCACCCCGAGTTCTCAGCAATATGCATTGAAGCCGGTCGAAGTAATTAGATCTGAACTGCTGACAAAGGTGTTGGCGCTACCGTGACCGGCTCGGTAGCGGAGCGGATATTTCTCTCAAACTCAGACGGTCCGGCAGTGAGTAGTGACTCCATGGCTTCTTTCTGCAGCTCAGCAAGATCGGCCTTGACCATCATCCGCACGAGACCTTCGAAGCGAACTTTAGGCATCCAGCCGAGTTGTCTGCGTGCCTTTGAGGGATCGCCGACGAGCAGATCCACCTCAGCCGGACGAACGAGTGACGAATTCACCTTGACATAGTCGCGGTAGTCGAGATCCAGCGCTCCGAAAGCCAGTTCGCAGAAATCACGAACGGAATGAGTTTCGCCGGTGGCGATAACAAAATCATCAGGCTTGTCCTGCTGCATCATGCGCCACATGGCATCCACAAAATCACCAGCGTAACCCCAATCACGGCGAGCATCGAGGTTGCCGAGTTCGAGGCGATCAGTCATTCCGAGCTTGATAGCGGAAGCAGTGCGCGTGATTTTACGGGTGACGAATTCCATGCCGCGCCGTGGAGATTCGTGATTGAACAGGATTCCGGAGACTGCAAACAGCCCATAGCTTTCGCGAGCATTGACCGTAATATAGTGGCCGTAGACTTTGGACACTCCATAGGGACTGCGCGGATAAAACGGGGTAGTTTCTGACTGGGGGACCTCACGGACTTTGCCAAACATCTCCGATGAGGACGCCTGATAGAAACGGATTCTCTTATCCACAGTTCTGATGGCTTCAAGAACTCTGGTCACACCGAGCGCAGTAAATTCACCTGTCAGGATGGGTTGCTCCCATGACGTGGGTACGAAGCTCTGGGCGGCCAGATTATACACTTCATCCGGACGTGAATCGCGGAGGATTTTCTCAAGTGATGTGCCGTCGAGCAAATCACCTTTGAGGATAGTGAGTTTCCTTCGCAGATGTTCGATGCGGTCAAGCCGATCCTGACTTGATCTGCGAACCATTCCAAAGACTTCGTATCCTTTCGCAAGGAGCAGCTCCGCCAGATAGCTGCCATCCTGGCCGGTAATTCCGGTAATAAGTGCGCGCATGTTTTCCTCTATCCGATGTAGTCTACAAGAGACTGTGAAAGTAACCGGGCATTTATGCTTAACAGTGCATTGTATGCGTTCTCTTCAACAGCGAGTCGCGTAGCAAGGTTGGCCATGTCCACACCTTCCGCTTGTTCCAGCATGTCGGTCAAATTGATCTCAACTTCCTTGAGTCTGTCCTTCGTGCTTTCGAGGCGTTGTCCGACGCTGCCAAGAAAGGACTGTTGGGTGACAATGCGCTCGCGGATGGAATGAAGTTGTTCGCGGAGATGATCGTTGGAGAGCGTATCTTCCGAACCTTCAGGTGGTTGATTGTTGTTGGCAATCGTGTTTCTCAGCGATGTGATGACGTAGAAAACATCCTGATCGGTTCCGTCCGAGCCAATAGGCTGAAAGAGCTGGTCGCCGGGGATATTGATTTGAACATCGTCATTCTGGCCGATGCGCCGATAGATTTTTCCGCCGAGCGACTCTTCGTTCGCTGCCGCACCGATGATTCTTCCGTTTTCGTCACGGACTGCTGTGAAGGCAGGAGAAGTCGTGTTGTGGCCGCCAAAGATGTAGCGGTCACCATGGGTGGTGTTCACGAGCGACATTAGTTGCTCGAGTTTCTGGTCTATTTGTATGGCGCTGTTGTGGCGATCATCTTCAGTCTGGCTATCATTGTCAGCCGCGAGGGCAAGGGTGTCAATCTCGTTGATAAGGTCAATAATTTGCTGCAGAGCGCCATCCGCACTGCCTACCCACGCCTTGCCGTCGTCTATGTTGCGAAGGAATTGACTATTTTCGGCGAGTCGCGCATCGGCTCTTAGAGCTTGCTGGGCACGAACAACGTCTTCTGAGGGGTTGAAAAGGCTTCGACCCGTACCGAGTTCCTGCTCGATGCGCATGAGATTGGAGAGACGGTTTTGAACGTCGCGTGTGAACGCGCTGTATCTTTGTTGATCTGAAACTCGCATATTTGTGACCTCACTGCTTCATGTCGAGAATAGTTGTCATCATCTCGTCAACGGTCTTGATAATCTTGGCCGCTGCATCATACGCCTGCTGCACCTGAATCAGGCGAGTCATTTCCTCATCCATCGAGACGCCGGAGATCTGCAACCTTCGATTTTCAAGGTGATCAGATGCGGCTTGAGCAACAGCGTATTGGTCGGCAGCAAAGGAGCGTCGGGAGCCAATTCGTATGACGGAGTTTGTGTAGAAGTCGTCAATCGTGGACTGACCATTTTCAAGCAGCTTCTCCTGTTGAATCGCTGCGATTTGCAGTACAATTGAGTTGTCACCGGTTGCATCAGGCGAGGCTGCGGTGGCAATTCGTGACACATCTTCTGCAATTAGACTCGACACTTGAAAGTTCGCCGCGCCTGTCGTCTCAGGATCAAAGAAGTCCATGCCATTTGAGCCCGACAATCCATATCCTGTTCGATGGACTTCATTGAGGCGAGTGGCAAGAGTCTGTGCAAACGTGTCCAGATCCTGCATGGCCTTGCCGATTTCAGTGTCGCGTGTATCCATGAGCGACTTGATCTCGCCGTTACCAAGTGAGATTGGTGCACTGTTCTGGCCGAGGGAGATGCTGGTTCGTGAATAGCCGCTCTGTGTGTCCGTGGACATTGTCAAAGGCGTATTTCGGTCACCTTGAACTATGACTTGACCGCTCGCATAAACGCTGACGGCGCCATTCTCATTTTGCTGCACACTAATCTGGATGAGAGAAGAGAGGCGGCCAACGGCAAGATCGCGGGCATCACGAAGATCCGAGGCTTCGCCTCCGGATTGTTCAGTTTGTGCAATTTGAACATTCAACTGGGCGATTTGCGCCGTGAGTTGATTTACTTCTCCCACTTTACCAACAATTTGTGCGTCAAGGTCTTCTCTGCGCTGCGCAAGCTCGGAGTAAACTCGTCGCACACCGGAAGCAAGACTTTGCGCTTTTTCAAGGACAGATTGGCGTGTCGCAGTTCCCTCCGGATTGTTGGCAAGATCCTGCCATGAAGCCCAGAATTCCTTCAACTGATCGCTGATCGCTGTTCCTTCCATCTCGCTGAAGATCTGTTCCACTCCCCCAAGCGCTTCGTCTTGCTGACTCCAGTATCCGGCTTCGCTTGAGTTTCGCCAAATCTGATCATCGAGTAGACGATCACGAATTCGACCAAGGAAATTCAAATCCACGCCGGAGCCGATTTGCCATTGTCCGAACTCAGCAATGCCCGGTGCAGTGCTGAAATCAATCCTCCGTCTGGAATACCCTTCGGTGCTGACATTGGACGTATTGTGGCCAATGATCTGCATGGCTAGCTGTTGCAGTTGCAACGCTTGCCGCCCTGTATTGAGAATTCCTCCGAGAGTGGGCATGCTCAGGCTTTCCGATCAACAATGAATGCTGATCCGCGGGGATTGGAACCGTAGTTCCCGGCATCTTGGACAGCATTCACGAGCCAGAGCAGGGCCTCGAGGCTGTCATCAAGAATGCGACGTGATACTTCGAGACACTGCAGAGCATCCTGCCTCAATGCAACGAAGCGAGGATGCAGTGTGGATTGTTCGGTCCGCGAAAGCTTACGGTGATCCCTTGTCAGGGTCAGCAACAACTCCTCGACAGCCTGAGATTCCGTCTCGATTTCGCTTAGGTTGCTGGTGCGAAGAAGATCATTCAGATGTTGAATGTGGATTCTCAAGGAGCCGAGTTTGCGGAGAAAATCGTTGTGTTGTGCTGTCATGAGTGCTTTCATCATGTTGGAGTTGCTGGAGTAGCTGTTCTTTCAAACCAAAGTGTGCAGACTGAGAGAGTAAGCGCGCCAAATCCCATTCACCGAGACTGCCGTACATCTGACCTGCATGACTGCTGCCGAACAGAGAACCGTTTTCAAGGGTCTTTTGCATACTCTGAACAAGTTGCAGCGCCAGCATGGTCTCAAACGGTGCAGCGGCTGACTCCAACTTAGCGGATTCACTCATGTCTCGTCTGTCATTTGGCATTGGCAGAGCGGCGGTTCCGGCTGTAAAGGGCAGTACGGATTTTTGAATGGGTTCCATCAAATTATCACCAGCTCCGCCTGAAGCGAGCCGGCTTCCTTTAGGGCTTGGAAAATAGCGATCATATCACGGGGTGACACGCCGAGCAGATTCATGGTTCGCGCCACGTCGCCGACGGACGCAACTCCCTGAAACTCCTGCAAGCCAAAACCGGCATTTTCGACGGAGATTCTGCTTTGCCGCTCGACAACGGTTTGGCCGCTTGAAAAGGCCTCCGGCTGACTGACTCCCGCTCGATTAGAGATTTCGACAGTCAGGTTTCCGTGTGCAACCGCAGCCGGCATCAGCACCACAGCACCGCCGACGACAATGGTTCCGGTGCGCTCGTTGATGACAATGCGATCCGAGGCGGCAGGCGTGACGGTTAGATCACCGACCGATGATTGGAATGAAAGCCGCTGCGTTGTCGTAGTTAGATCAGCCGGAATCCTAACCAGCACGGTGGCCGGATCAAGAACTTCTGTGGATTCTGAAAACTTGGAGTTAATGGCTTCCACGATGCGCACGGCGAGCGAGAGATCCGGCTTCATCAGGTTCAAGAGAAACGTGTCGGACGGCGCCGGAAGGGGATCCATATTCTCGAGCAACACAATGCCGCCCGGTATTCTGCCCGCCACTGAGTGATTGCGCGAGAGCCTTGATCCGGAAGACTCATAATTAAATCCGCCAATCGAGAGCGGCCCTTGTGCTTCCGCTACCGGTTTGCGCCACGGATCAAGCAGCACGGCGCGAAGCAGAGTTCCGCCCTGCAAACTGCTTGCATCGCCGAGCGATGAAACAAGCGCATCCACCTTGGAACCGATGCGTGAACCCGGGCTAATCTCACAGGTAACCATGACCGCCGCCACGTTTTTCAACTTGAGCGTAGAGGGATCCACTTCGATCCCAAAACCCTTCATCATACTGGCGAAGGACTGCGGTGTAAAGGTTGACTTGCTGCCATCGCCTGTTCCCGCCAAGCCGATCACAAGACCATATCCGGTTAGAGTTGTGGGTGTGCCGTTGGGATAGGTCGTCAAGTCAGAGATGCGCACTTGCGACTGAGCGCTGACTGCAAGCAGAATCGTAATGGCAAGCAGTGAGGTCTTCATGTCAGAATAACCAATTGAGGAGTCTTGCGAAGAAGCCGGGGCGCTCGGTATTGGCCAGAATGCCTTTGCCCTTGAAGGTAATTTCGGCGTCAGCGATCATATCAGAGGATACAATGTTCTGCGGAGAGACGTCTTCAGGTCTGATAATTCCCTTTAGAACCGTCACCTGTCGCTCGCCATTTATAATGAGGTTTTTCTCACCTTCGATGCGCATATTGCCATTCGGGAGGACTTCGACAACTTTAGCGGTCAACGTAGCCCGCAGACTTCCTTGACGCGAGGTGCGTCCATCTCCCTTGTGCTCACTCTTGGTAGAACCATCAGCGCCGAGTAAGGGAATGAAATCAAGAGCGCCTGTGCCCCCGGCACTGACTTTTGCGTCATACTCTGATTTGGTGTTGGTTCTTGCACTGGCGCTTGCCACTGAATTTTCAACAATCTCGATCGTAATAATATCGCCGACATTGCGGGCGATGCGATCAGCAAAGAGTGAGGGAGCAGGAGCGGCAATTGCTGCGCATGTTATAGCAAGAAGCAAGATGATGAGCAGATGAGGCGCTTTCATAATGTCATCCTTTCTACAATACCAGTTGAACAAGACCGTTGGACTGCACTCTTCCTTGAAGCCGCCTTTCCCGACCCAAGCGCACGGATACCGGAATAATATCGCCTATGGCGCCGTCGTGCAATGCGCGGCCGACCATGACTACTCTAACTGCGCCGTCCTTGAATTCAAGATTGACCTGTTGACCCTGTTTGACGAGAGGGATCGGCTCAAGATCGGATTCTGTGATGACCCGTCCCGGAACCAATGTTTTTGCAGCGCGCGCATTTTCACACTGGAACCCAACAGAAATGGCCAGTGAAGAGAGCAGCGTCCACTCCAATTCGGTCGTATCGAGATATGACACTGACAGGGACTGACCGGACGGAATGGTCTGAGAGATGGTCAAGGACTCCCCGAAGATTCGGGCACGGCCAGATACAATGACCTGTTCTTTCTTTTTGTCAGACAATATTCTCTCGAGTTTCAGAGTGAGGCTGCCCGCAAGTCGTGACGGCAGTGGCTGCGCGAGTTGCCAGTCTGTGTATTGCTCAAGGATTGACGGTAGCTTGCCGGAAAACGTCCATTCAACTCTTACCTTCTGCGGCTGCCATGCCTCAGCGATCAGGCCTTCCATTAGATTGCCGGATGCTGATGCTGAAAGCGCTACAATGAAGACGAAAAGTGGGACGATGAACATTTCAGTCTATCGCTTCAGATTGCTGGCAATGCCGATCATGTCATCGGCGGTCTTTACGGACTTTGAGTTCAACTCGTAGGCGCGCTGTGCAGTAATCATGGCAATCATTTCGTCCACAATTCGGACGTTCGAGGCCTCAATATAGCCTTGGCTCAGAGTTCCGGTCCCGTCGAGTCCGACTTGAGCCACAAGCGGCTCACCCGAGGCTACCGTCTGCTTGTAGAGGTTTCCCCCAGCACTTGAGAGTCCCACGGGATTGACAAATCTTGCAAGCTCGATCTGTCCAAGCTCAACCGGAGTTTGTGACGTGACCGTCGTAACCATAACCTTGCCGTCAGGTGTGATCAGAATTCCCGTTGCATCCTGTGGGAAAGCCAATGGCGGTTCCATAGGAAGGCCATCGGAGTTGACGAGCCTGCCTTCGGAAGTGACTTTCCATGAACCATCCCGTGTATAAGCAATGGTTCCATCGGGCATGAGCACTTGAAAAAAGCCATTGCCTTGAATCATCATGTCCAGAGGGTTTCCGGTCTTGACCGGCGTGCCCTGCTCGTAGTTTTTCAGACTGGCAACTGCCTTTGTACCCCCGCCAATCTGCAACTCCGCGGGAATCGTGGTTCCCTGCGACGTAGGAGCAGTGCTCCGTAGCGTTTCATAGATCAAGTCTTGAAACTCGATGCGACTGCGTTTGAAACCGGTGGTATTGACATTGGCGATGTTGTTGGAAATGTTGTCCAGATTCGCCTGCTGAGCACCCATTCCTGATGCGGCTGTATAGAGTGATTTTATCATGAATGCAATCCTTCTTAGACTTTACCCAGCTCACCAACCGTGTGACGCAGGCTGTCATCCTGAGTCGTAAGCAGTTTGGCGTTGATTTCGTAGTTACGCGCTGTGGAGATCATCTCCACCATCTCAGCTACAGTCTCGACATTTGAACTCTCGAGGAATCCCTGACGAATGACGGGCGACTCCACCGGAGTTTCAGCCGCGCTTATTGCGGTTTTGACAAAGGACGATCCTTCTGTTTTTTGCAGGGATTGCAGATCTTCAAAGTCAACGATTCGCAGTTTGTCTACGGGGAGGCCGTTTATACTGATTTCGCCGCGCGCAGAAAGCGCTATCGCGCCTTGTGGCAGGGAGATTGGGCCTCCTTCTCCCTGAACTACTCTACCGAGCGGGTCCACAAGCTGTCCACCTGAATTCCGCTCAAAGTGGCCATTGCGAGTATAGTACTCTTTGCTTCCGTCAGATACCACAAAGAAGCCCTTGCCCTGCAACGCAAAATCGAGAAGTCCACCAGTGGGATTGAAAGCCCCAGCAGTAAACTCTGTCCAACGCGAGGCGGATACCGGCGTAGCGGCCGCACTCGCCTTGTCATTGTCTGCGCTGATCAGGTCGTGGACAAACAGCCGGTCACGCTTGAAGCCTGTTGTATTGGCGTTCGCAAGGTTGTTGGCCGTGATGTCCTGACGCAGCACTCCGGCTCGCATTGCCGATGATGAGGTGTAAATTCCCTTGATCATATAGAGTTATCCTCCTATGCGAGAGTAATCTCTGCAAGGATGGTGCCACTCGCTATAGCAGTTCCCGTCTACCGGTTAGAGGCAGTTAAACGTAAGATTTCAGGATACTTGGGGAAGAGCATGAGGATTCTATTCGGGGCGATATTGGGTGGGAGGAAAAGTCTGCCGACACGAAGTGACAGACAGATCAGGTGTGAAGATCAAGTGGCGGCTGGCGGTGATTGCCTGTTGCCGGAGGCGGGAATGACGGCATGAAGCGGAGACGAATTCTGGGAAAGATGGTCAGCACTTGAACAAGGATTTCGTCACCGGGAGACATGTCCTGTTCCGGCTCAGCGACGAGCGTATGTCCTTTCAGGTTGATGAGTACGCGACTGGCGCTTAGTTTTCGGCGGACGGAGGCGGAAAGAATCTCGCCTACGCGAAGAGGAATACGATGCATAGCCAATGGAAATAGTCCTTACGATTTGTTATGCTATTGATTAAGATCCAGAATGAGTTTGACCTCATCCTGTCCCATCTCAAGTTCTTGGGCAATGGACTGAATGTTGTGGCCCTGCTTGGATAGTTCAAGGACGCGACGAACACGGCGATCCATCAGAGTCTCTTTGATTTCATCCTCGCCCCTCGTACCCTCCTCCTTGAATGCCCGCATCTCTGCTGCGACCGGCAGGACAACAGGTATCGTCGCGGTCGTCGTGGCTTCACTCGTCTGCTCGCTTTCAACCGCAGCATGAAGCATCTGAAGATCCGCTTCGAGTTCTTCCGCTTGATCTCGCGGCGTGGCGGGCGATTTCTTGATTTCGACTCTGGGCAGATGAATCCGCATTCGTGGAAATAGCTTTGCAGCAAGTATGCCACCTATCAAACCGGCAACAAATGCCAAAACAATATATAGCAGAGATGGAAGTTGCGTTATGGGATTGTCAATCTGTTTTGGCTGACTGGGAGTTCTTGTGGTCAGGTCGAACTCTGGAGAAAGGTCAAGGGCTCTGCCAGTTAATTGCTGATAATGAGCGGCCTCTGCATTAGCTCTCACAGAGTCTCCCACAGCAAGATAGAAGTAGGCAAGCACGGCACGGACTTTGACGGGATCAAGGGAGTCTGAAAGAAACACGGTGATGCCGGCAAGCTTTGTCGGAATGGGTTGATCGCCGGGGATGTACTCAGGGCGGACTTCTTCTTCAGCCATTTTGGTAGGAATCGGGCGATCACCGGGGATATAATCCGGTTTGCTTTCATTCACAGGCTCCGATTCGGTCTGCGTGGTTCTGGCTGCAATATCAATCGCCAGTCTCCACGGGCGTCCCGGCAGAGTTAGCTTTGAGGGCGATGCCTCTTTGGTCACTGGGATTTCAAAGACGAGGCTGTTATTCCCCTCGCGAAATGCCTTGAGACTCATGATTGTTGACAATCCGCGAGGCAGAGGAGGGAGTGCAAAGGTTGGCGATGCTGATACCCCATCAAACCGCACTTCTATGGTCTGATCGGCTCTGATTTCAATGCGACTTGCAACCTCACTCTCAAACTCAAACACAATGCGGTCGAAGTTTCTGTGCGGTCCGATACGAACTTGGAGCAAGGTGTTGGCCAGCCCGCAATGAGACATTAAGGCGAGCGCAAGAACAGTGATCCAACTCCAGCGTGCTTCTATATGGCCGAGAAAGTGCATTTCAGACAACTATGTCGAGGGGACCGTCTTTGCTTTCCGATTGAGGAGATTTCTTGGTGACGTCAGCAGTTGGCTCGGACGGTTCTTGATTCTCCTGCTTTGCCTGTTGCTCGGCAGATGATTCGTACTTGTCCTCGCCCATCTCATGCTCGTGCTTTCGCTCGTCATGGACTTCGTGCACAGCATCATGGAACTCATAGGAGAAATCGCGGGATGAGCCTCGTTCGCTGGCTTTGGGCTGTCGGACACGCCCCGCATACTCGTTCACCCGAAGGTGCTCTTGATTGTCGAGAGGTCTGACCATAAGGTCTTATCCTACCCTGACTCCTTAGCCGCTAATTACTCATGCTGACATGAACTCCAGAGCGCAGATTGAGGATGGCTTTGCTATGGATCTGTGAAACGCGAGACTCGGTCAGATTCAGGATATCTCCAATTTCCTTCAGCGTCAGCTCTTCGTAGTAATACAGCGCAACGACGAGCTTTTCCTGCTCCGGAAGGTTCTTCAGCCGGTGCACCAGCAACTCGCGAAGTTCTTGTTCTTCGAGACGTTCTTGACTTGAGGGCGATTCACGATCCATCGCCATGTCGGCAATGGAGGACGAATCGCCGCGAGCGTTGTGAAATGTGTCATCAAGCGAAAGCAGCGTTGTGACATTCACATCATCAAGCATGTCGTAATACTCGTCGAGTGGGACTCCGAGTCTGTCGGCGACTTCGCCATCCTGCGGAGTGCGTCCGAGTTCTTGCAACAGAGCTTCGATGTTCTTTTCAAGCAGTCGCGCCTTCTGCCGGATGGAGCGGGGAACCCAATCGAGTTCGCGCAGGCTGTCCACCATGGCGCCGCGAATACGATTCATCGCAAAGGTCTCGAAGCGGATGCCGAGACTCGGGTCGAAGCTGTCAAGACAGGAGAGCAATCCGACGACTCCCGCAGAGATCAGATCATCCAGGCGCACGTTGCGCGGCAGGGTGCCAAGCATCCGACCGGCGATTCTGCGCACGAGCGGCATATACTGCAACAGCAAGCGCTCGCGCATCTCAGGAGATCGCGAGCAGGTGTATGCTTCCCAGCCTGCGGCTGATGAACTTAGGGTTTTCATCGGGTTAACGTGACGGACTTAAACCGGGTTTTTCGACAGCAATTATTTTGGTCTCTCCAACATGCGGGCTGGAGCGAATCACGACGGATTTTGCGTGGTTGCTGAGATAGCGAAACACAACCTCCACGATTTCGCCGCTCAAATACAGAACGCCCCACAACACAGCCACTCGAATCAGGAGCGACAAGTATGGCATTTCCCGCCACAGTCCATAGGCGGCCACACCGAGGACAACGATTCTCCGGAGAAGAATCAGAAGTTCCCTTAGCTCAGATGACTCTCGTTTTGCCATGATGATTCGGTTCGGTCGCTTCAGCTTATCGGTGACGTTGGCATTCCAATTTGTCTATTGGCAGTGTCATTCTGCGGAGAATGCAGAATCCACGTGCGCAATAGTTCCGGTTTGAATCTTTCAATATTCCCGGTGAAATTCTGCCCTGTCCCGAGCCACGCTACAGGTTTCTGCGCGGCGCCGGCTATATTCAGAAGATAGCCACGACGCAGGGATTCATCGAGTCGAGTGAAGGTCAGGTGAGATACGGAAATCTCTCTGAACTTTTCACATGCGAGCCTCAGTTCTTCATCGCGAATTGTTGAATTGAGAACAAGATGAATCTCATCGGGGTCGAGGGCGTCAATGAACTGCTTCAGGGACGAGAGACGCTCATTATCTTGCGGCGAAATCCCGGCACTATCCACCAATATGATTTCGCAATTTGCAAGCCTTGACAACGCGATTTGCGCCTGATCGGGCTGGTACACCACTTCGAGCAATGTACCGGCAATTCGCGCATAGGTCTTGAGTTGCTCAATGGCTGCCATGCGATTAGTGTCCAAGGAAATCAGTCCGACCTTTCGCCGGCCATAGGCGACGGGATCGGTGGCCAATTTCTCAAGTGTGGTTGTCTTGCCCGCTCCGGGCGGACCGATCAGTGCGATCTTGTACGGGGCTTTGCGGCGGATTTCAACTGCCGGCGCCGGACGCATCACTTGTGACAGTTTGCGCAGCAAGTAGCCTTCGACCGCTTCGGCAGAAATTAGCTCCTGCGGCCCAAGTTGAATGAGCGCTTCCTGCACCATGTCTATAGCAAGTGTCTTGTCAACGCCCGATTCCCCAATGGTCTCACAGAATCTGGCCAGTTCCTGTGGCATATCCGGCAACTTATTGTGTTTGATACGATTGCCTATGATCAGGAGTTCATCGCGCAGATTCTTGATTTCATCCTTGAGGAGGGCAATCTCAAATCGCGGTCGCGGGGGGAGTTCTTGATCTTGCTGTCGAGTCATTGTGCTTTCAAATGTTTCAGCAAAATCAGGGCCAGTCAGAATGCTATCCTGAACATCCTCCGGACGTGCGGCCGTAACTTCGATGAGATCATGTCTTAGGAAATTCAGGCCGCCCGCCTTCACTTTCTCGGATTTCAAAATGATGGCGTCTTCTCCGAGAGTCCTTTTGACCTTGGCAAGCGCTTCCTTCATCGTCGGAGCGACGAATTTTTCTGCATTCATTTTCAGCTATCCTTCGAGGCTGATCATTCCCATGGGGAATATCTGGGTTGATGAGGGCAACTCGCCCAAGGAAAGAACGATGACATGAGGCATTTCAGGCTCAATCATGCGATGAATGAAGCTACGGATTCCCGGGGCGGTGACCACGATCGGCTGAAATCCGCGACTGAGCATGTTCTTGGCATGATCTTTAAGTTTCTCGACGAGTTTGCGAACCACAACGGCGGGAAGCGCGAAGTCAGAGCCTTCCTTAGCCGAGGTGCGCAGACCATCAGCAATCATCTGCTCCAGCCGTGGATCAACCGTCAGCGCCGACAGCTTGCCTCGCTCATCTTCATAGCGAGCGGCAATTGTTGTAGAGAGAGCCACTCGTACTGCTTCCGTTAGGAAGTCTACGTCCTTTGTAATGGGCGCATAGTCGGCAAGCGTTTCGAGAACGGTGACCATGTCGCGGATCGGGAGACCTTCCCGAAGTAGACTCTGTAGCACTTTTTGAATCTGGCCGACTCCAAGGTGACCCGGGACCAGTTCATCAACCACCGCTTTGTGAGTTTTTTTAACGGCGTCCAACAACTCTTGCACCGCTTCACGTGACATGAGCCGATACCCTTCCTTCTTCATGATTTCGGAGAGGTGAGTGACAATTACGGCAGCGGGCTCGATGACCGTGTAGCCGTTCGTTTGGGCGCGCTCTTTCTCTGTACGTTGAATCCAGATTGCGGGAAGATCAAAACTTGGTTCGCGAGTCGGAATGCCTTCGATTCGCTGCGATCCTTCGCCCGGGCTCAGCGCGAGGAGCATACCCGGTCTGAGATCACTACGCGCGATTTCGGTTCCACGAATCTTGATGACGTAGGTGTTGGGCGAGAGTTGAGTGTTATCACGGATACGAACGGGAGGCATCACTTGGCCCGTGTCCTGCGCAAACTGTCGGCGCAGCGATGTAATTCGATCGAGCAGATCGCCACCCGGCCCACCCTCGACTAGCGGAATCAAGCCATAACCGATTTCGATTTCGAGCGGGTCAACGAGGACAAAATCCTCGACCTTCTCCGGTTTCCTGGTTGTGAGCGCCTTTTCCTGCTCCTCAGATTTCCTCTTCGTTGAGTCCTTTGCATTGTTGCTGATCCGTGCCAAAGTGAAGCATGAAGCAGACAACACTAGAAATGGAATGGTGGGCATACCGGGCGTCATTGCGAAGAAGGCGAGGACTCCGGACGCGATGTAAATGGCACGGGGGTAGGCGAGTAGCTGAGACGTAATCTCGTGGCCGAGATTCTTTTCCGTGCTCGCCCGCGCTACAGTGATACCGGCGGCGACCGATACGATTAGCGCCGGAATCTGCGAGACGAGACCGTCGCCCACTGTGAGAATCGTATAGGTCTGGAGGGATTGAACAAATCCCATTTTGAGCTGAGCAACACCGATGGCAAAGCCACCGAAGAGGTTGATCGCAGTGATCAGAAGGCCCGCGATAGCGTCACCCCGAACGAATTTCGAAGCACCGTCCATCGCGCCGTAGAAATCCGCTTCGCGCGAGATCTTGTCCCGTCGGCGGCGCGCCTCGCGTTCATCAATCAGACCTTGATTGAGATCTGCGTCTATCGCCATTTGCTTTCCCGGCATGGCATCGAGCGTAAATCTTGCCGCCACCTCAGCGATTCGTCCTGAGCCTTTAGTGATGACCACGAGATTGATGACGACCAGCACAAGAAAGACCACAAGCCCGACAACGTAGTTGCCCTTCACGACGAAACTGCCGAAGGCTTGAATGATCTCACCGCCGTAGGCTTGTCCGAGAATCTGCCGCGTTGTCGCTACATTAAGAGCCAATCTGAAAAGAGTCACCACAAGCAGCAATCCGGGGAAGACAGAGAAGTTGAGCGGCTCTTCAACGTATAGCGCCGTAAGCAGAATTATCAACGAAATGGCAATAGACAGCGCAAGGAGAATATCGAGAATGAAGGTCGGCACCGGAATAATCATGACGACCACGACGCTCACCAGGGCCAACGCGAGCGCAACGTCACTGTGCCCTAACAGCTTCTTCATTACATCTTTATCTCTTGCCGGTGCGGTCTTGCTATTTGCCATAATGATTATGCGACACCAAAGTATTTCTTCTTCAGACGATAGACATAAGCGAGTACTTCCGCGACGGCCTTGTACAGATCCATTGGAATCTCCATTCCGATATCAACGGTTTTGAACAGCACTTGTGCAAGCGGTTTGTTCTCGATGATCGGAATGCCGTGCTCTTGCGCGATCTTTTTAATGCGCTCCGCAACTTTTCTTGCACCCTTTGCCACAACAACCGGAGCGGCGCTCTTCGCGCGATCATATCGCAGGGCAACAGCAAGGTGAGTCGGATTGGTGATGACCACGTCAGCTTCCGGCACTCTTTTCATCATCCGCCGGAAGGCAGACTTAAATTGGATTTCCCGAATCTTGCTCTTGACCTTCGGATCACCCTCAGACTGTCTGCTTTCCTCTTTGACCTCTTCTTTGGTCATCTTCAGCGATTTCTCGTACTCGTACTTGGCATAGGCGAAGTCCAGAGCCCCAATCACGAGCAGGGACAGCGAAACTATCAGAAAGACTCTGCCGAGCAGGATTCCCACGATCGGCGCAAGGACTTCCACCGGCATGTCACTCAGAGAGTAAACATCATCGAGTTTATCCGCGATACTGAGATAGACAACTCCTCCGATGATTGCGAGTTTCAGCAGACTCTTCGCAAGCTCAACGAATGAGCGAACGGAGAAGAGCCTCTTGAAGCCTTGAATAGGGCTTACGCGCGACAATTTGGGATAGGCAGCTTTTCCCGTCACCTTGAATCCAACTTGTCCAATATTGACTGCAAGACCCGCGGCCATGACACCGAGAAAAAGCGGAGCAAGCAGCAGAGAAATTTGCCAAGACCCATGCGCCAAATATGTGGGCAAAGCATCTATCCGGATTTCCGTGCTCCCCATCTCACGAAAGAGCCCCCTCATGATCTGCATCAAGCCTTCAAAGAGCCGGGCGCCGAACCAAATCAGCATCAGCGAAGCAATCGTCAGCACAACCGCGGAGTTGAGATCTGCCGATTTGGCAACACTTCCCTCTGACCGAACCTTGGTGCGCCGCTTTGGTGTGGGTTTCTCGGTCTTTGCTTGGTCGTCGAGCCAGCTCATGGATGGAGCAGTTTATGAAACACATTGATGTTGCGGGCGTATTCAGAGTACTCCATCGTGAAAATCGAGGCCGCTACGCCCATTGTCAATGATACGACAACAAGAGTCACTCCGATTTTCAAGGGAAAGCCCAAGACAAAGACGTTCATAGTCGGCGCGACTCGCGTCAGGATTCCCAGTCCGATATCGGTCAACAGCAGTGTCACCATAAGTGGAGCCGCCAGTTTGATTCCGACGGTTAATGCTGTGCCTGCCATGGTTACTCCCCACTGAGCGAGCCTGCCGTCCGCTGCAAGCCCGCCCACGGGAACCGTAGTCAAACTGTCGGCTAGCGCTCGCAGCATCATGTGGTGTCCACCGATGCTAAGAAAGACCATCATGGCCATCAGGTTGTATGTCTGCGTCAAAACCGTGCTTTCGGCCTCGGTATTGGGGTCTATCGAGGCCACGATGGAGAAACCCGCTTGAAAGCCTAGTAGCTGTCCACCAACCTCCACTGCGAAAAAGAGCGCTTGCCCGGCGAAGCCAATCAGAATGCCACACAGCGATTCGCGAATAGCAAGGTTGAAGAAAGCAAAAAGTGATCCGCTCGTGGAAGGCAGTTGTGTCTGCAATGATGGCAAAAGCAACAGCGCCATTGCCCCGGCCAAACCTGCCTTGGCCATTGCGGGAAAGGCCGCATTTCTGAAAATCGGCAGGACTGCCAGCGCCGTTACGATGCGCACAAAGATCAGGACAAAGAATTCGATTTGTGCGACATCAAACGGCATGAGTCCTCAGCCCATATTTACCAGAGTTCCGACCTGCGCTTCCATTTCGCCTTGCAATTCGGCACGCATGGCTTCATACATCTCCGCATCCAATCGGCACAATTCAAAGACTTCCGGCTCAACTTCCGGATTGCACCCTCCCCCGCTGCCAATCCCGAGTTCGCGGGCCATTCGATCGGCCATTGCCACAAGTCCCGCAATCCGACTATTGTTCATACCCTCAACCGGATTGTGGTGGAATCCGATGGCTGCCCTAAGAACTTCGGGCAGATTCCAGCGTCCCGCCAGATAGTAACCGATCTCCGCATGGTTAACACCAAGGATTGCGTTCTCAGCCTCGACCATTCGTAGTTGCTTGAGATCCATCTCCTGAATAATCGCTTTGAACTCTTCGTGAAAATGGCGATCTATACTGTTTCCCGAAAGTAATCCGCCAATGAGCAGTCATTGGCCGCCGAGCAGGGTTAAGGTCTTCCGCAACCCTGCC
>JAGVEU010000298.1 GCA_020057985.1 Calditrichota bacterium
ATCATTACAGATGGTCGACCTCTCGATCGCCCTCTTTGCCTACTATCGAATCAACGGCAACATGGATGCACTGCCATCACTACATGGTTAACACTCTCTTGTAAAGATGGACTGTGTAGAAGGTACCCCCAGCGGCGAGTGAAGAGTTCCCGTACAAAGTACAATTCGTCAATACAGGTTCAGAATTTGGGGGGAAGGCGCGCACTCCTCCACCACTGCAGGTTATGCAGTCAACTACTTTTGTTGAGTTATTGATAATCATGCAGCGGGTAAAGGTAGGATACGACTCTTCTGTGGTGCACACTCCTCCCCCATGTGATTCCCCTAAGTTGTTACTGATAATGCAGTTCGAGAAGTGGGGCGAGCTAAAATAGCAATACACCCCGCCGCCAAGGCCAGCCACATTATTTCTAATGGAACAGTCCGAGAATGTGGGGGAGGAATTTGCGCAATATACACCGCCGCCGAGATCATTCCGATTACTGCCGTATTCGATCACGCAAAACTCAAGTCGGCTGTCATTGGATGCGTTGTCGAACCGAATTGCTGATTGCGAATCAGGATATGCGCGAGTAAATACGATGGAGTCCTGCGCTGTCCCGATTGCCTGCAGATTTCCGAATACGTCAAAGAAGCCCTGTCTGGTAAACACCAGTTGTGTTCCGGGTTGAATCGTCAGGGTTTGTCCGCTCTGTACAGCAATACTGCCGTCCACCTGGAAGTTGCCCGGCCCGAGCACGCCGCTCAGGTCTCCGGAAATCGCAGGGTACGGTATCAATTCGAAAAGAGCCGTTGGCCTCAGGGTCTGATCTGATTGCAACCAGTGGTTCAGTGATTGGCGGAACAGGTATCCAGTCTTCGTATACACCACATTGTACCTCCCGGTCGCGACATCCTTCGTGAAGTAGCCCGTTGCGTCGGTGTGTGCCGTGTCTGTATCCGCCGGCCTATCTTGATTAGAGAACATCACCATGATTCCCGTGTGATCAGGAACATCATCAAGATATGCATAACCGTCCACCGTCACAGCCCACACTGGTACGCTGGACAGCATGATCGCTACCACAATCCAGAATTTCAAACTGCGCATAATAGGCCTCTATCTGAATTTGACCGATTTGTTAGTCTCACTACTTCGCTTTTTGTTTCATATGAGCGACGGGACACCGATCGCACCACGAGCCTGCGAATGACTCATCTATTTTAGGCCTAAAAAGATAATCGAGATTGTTGAAGAAGTCAAGTTGTTTTGCATGACTTCGCAATTACTGATTTGCAGTGTTCTACACGGTATTGCCCACAATAGCATCATTAACATGTTTGATACGAATATGGCAGCCATCAAATGAGAGGCGCAACACTAATTGTATCCCGAGTTACGCCGGTGTTCTCAGTAATGTTGACCCAGAAATACAAGTGCTGTGTGTGAAAGAGTGCAGGTTTTTCCCTTTAACCTGTTCGAGAGCTGCTTTTCGCCATCCCCTGCAATTTGTTGCAAGTCATCTTTCCTGCAATCCCTAACGGCTGACACGATCAATAGAAAACGGGCTTCTCACCGCTGAGAAGCCCGTTGCTATTTTTATTGTCATTCCCGAAAGTAAGTTTCGCTGCCGATTTTATCTCCCTCCGTTTACGGGGGGATAAAGGGGGTTCTTGATGCCAACTTATTTTCGGGAACCACTATCCCTCGCATTCTGTTATCGGAATGGACCTTACCCCTCGGGCTGGACAGTTATACTGTTTCCCGAAAGCAATCCCGCATTGATCCGTCACGCCACCGCGAAGGGACCCTCACTAATGGCGGCTTACTTTTGAGAAAGAGCATACTTCCGTTGTGTAAGAAGGCGGCGGTCGGAAACGGTTGTTGATGAGATAAATGCTGAAACTCTGAAAGAAACCGTGTGCTTGGGAATAAATGCGGGGTCGCTTTGGCGACCTCGCTTGTTTGAATCCAGATTAAAACACCCAGACCGGATATTTCAGTTTGGCATTCAGCCAGTCCCGTTCCCTTTTGCTGAAGGCCTTATTCAAGTGGCAGGTTCCGAGAAAGATCAACCCGACGACCGGAATGCTAAGAAGCACTCCAATAGTTCCCTCGAACAACCCTCGCATTGGAAGAAAGATGAGCGCTGAGGCCGCTCCATTCAAAGCCAGACGGAGGAACCCAATCCAATCTCCTCTGACTCCGGCGCTTCGATACATAAACAAGTACATGAGTAGGATTTCAAGCAGAGTGGACGACAAAGTAATCCACGCCATCGTCAGGATGTGCCCTTGCGGGACAAGCCACAATGCAGCAAGGATCTTGAACACCCCGACAACTTTGGTATAGATCAGCAGATCAATCCGCTCCGCGGTCAGCATGACAAGACCCAGCGGCAGTCTGAAATCAATCAGGACCAGATAGAAGGCAAACAGCGCCAGAATGCCGGCGGCATCGTCGTATTTCGCTTCAAACAAATGCACAATCACGGGTCTTGACATCAGCGACAACCAAATCGCCGTGGGAAATGTCACGAACGAGATCAACTTCGTGAGCATGGAGAATCCTGATTCGAGGGATTTCTTCTCTGCCGAGCCGAATTCTGAGTAGAAGAACGGCTCGATGAGGGACCTCAGCAACATGCTCGGCATTACGCCATTCACCAAGATCAGAATCCGGTTCGCAAGACCATACAGTCCTACGGCGGCAGTGCCCAGAAGCCCAGCCACAAAGAACAGATCCAGTCCGCTGACCAGCAATACCCCGACTTCATTCAGATAGCATAGCCCGGTGTATCGAAGGTAACGTTTCCACTTGATAGGCTCGTGCTCATGCCGATCCTGTTCCGTCAGCGGCTGCATGATGCGGCGGTAGGAAATCATGAAAAGTATCATTCCGCCGGTCAGCAGCGAGACCTCAGCCACTACAACTCCCATCAACGAGAACGCATACTGAGTCACAAGGAAAATCACGAGCAGCCGTACGCTGTTGTAGATCAGGTTCACGACAAAAACCGCTTGCAGCCGGAACAGACTGCTGAGGATCGTGCGATAATTCTCCGAAATCAGATAAGCCAGCGCTCCGATCGAGTAAATGCGCAGATCCGCCGCATTGCCCGGAAATCGCAGGAGATTGCCAAGCGGCTCAGCGAAAAAGAAAACAATCAGGACGAGCACACTTGCCAAACCAAGCTGTGTGAGGGTCAGGATTCGGATGATCCGGGCGATGATTTTATACTTGGCCTGAGTATAGTATTCCGGAATGAAGCGAACGATGAAAGTTGGAAATCCCAACTGGAACAGCAGAGACACATTTTGCAGCGCGGCCTGAAAGAGCAGGTTGTAGAACCCGTACTCCTCAATGGACATGGCTGAAAGCAACATGCGCAGAGAGATATACGAGAAGAGCGCGCTCTGGGATTTTGAGAGCACGGAAAAGAGGGTGTTGGCAAACACTCTGCGGCGAGGTTTTTGCGGTGACGTAATTCCAGTCGCCATGTCAGATTGATTTGTCATCAATATATGTCAGACTAGTGTAGCGTTGTAGAGTTGCTGCAACTAATTTTTTTGGGGGGGTGCGTTTCATCTTGCCGAACGGAGGATGAAGCCATGCGTAAAGCTCCTTTGATTGAGTTGTCTGAAGAGCAAAAACAACAACTTCGGTTATGGTCACGCAGTCGCAAGAGTGCGCTGCGTTTGGTGCAGCGATCCAAGATTGTCCTCTTGGCGGCGCAGGGCAAAACGAACTACGAGATTTCTGCGGTCTTAGGCATCGAGCGCACCATCGTCGGACGCTGGCGAAAACGCTGGGGTGCGATCATACGCTGGTGCACCGTGTCTGGAAAATGTGCGGCCTGAAGCCGCACTTGGTGAACTCGTTTAAGGTGAGCAACGACCCGCTATTCGCCGAGAAGCTGGTGGATGTGGTCGGGCTCTATCTTGATCCGCCCGAACATGCTCTGGTGCTGTGCGTGGATGTGAAGAGCCAGATTCAAGCGCTCGACCGCACCCAGAAGAGCCTGGCCGATGTTTCCGGCACGCTTGGGTACGCTGACGCGCGATTACAAGCGCAATGGAACCACCACGCGCTTCGCTGCCCTGGAGTTGTTAGAGGGCAAGCTGATCGGCGCCTGCATGAAGCATCACCGGCAGCCGCAGTG
>JAGVEU010000474.1 GCA_020057985.1 Calditrichota bacterium
CCTCGAAATGAACTGCACGGGCGGACTGCGGAAGACCTTAGACCGCCCCTACAAGAACTCGATAGACACCACTGACTACAAATTACAATTCAGCGATCAAGCGAAAATATTTGCAGGTGCGAAAAAACAGCGAGCGCCATTTTCTGTGAGCGATAATACTCTCTACTACGGCGACAACCTCGACATTCTCCGCCGCTATGTCAAAGACGAGACGGTGGACTTGATCTACCTCGACCCGCCGTTCAAGAGCAATCAGGATTACAACGTGCTCTTTGCTGAACAGGATGGCTCGCGGGCGGCGGCACAGATCATGGCCTTTGAGGATACATGGCGGTGGGACGAGTCAGCGGCGCGAGCCTTTCATGAGGTGATTGAGCAGGGTGGCAAGGTGTCGGACGTGATGCGCGCCTTTCATACCTTCCTCGGCGGCAACGACATGATGGCGTATCTGGCGATGATGGCTCCGCGTCTCGTCGAACTCCGCCGCGTGCTCAAACCTACCGGCTCGATTTATCTACATTGTGATCCGACAGCGAGCCATTATCTCAAGTTGCTCATGGATGCGGTGTTTGGAAGAAGATGGTTAAGCGAGATCATTTGGAAGAGGACAAGTGCGCATTCATCCTCTAAACGATGTGGACCCGTTCACGACACACTATTGCATTACGCAAACGGCGAAAGATATGTTTGGAATGATCTGAAGATTGCTCATGATCCGAAATACATCGAAGGATGGTTCAGACATGTTGACCGTGACAGTGGGCGAAAGTTCAAGGCACGAGACCTCACTGGTGCAGGTGTCAGACACGGAGATAGTGGAAAAGCATGGCGAGGAACTAATCCCACAGATTCGGGAAGACACTGGGCAGTACCAAATTCTTTGATGAAGAGGCTTGGACTTAACGGAGCGAGTATTCAAGAGAGACTTGATGTTTTGGACGCAGCAGGCTTAATCTATTGGCCAAAGAAAGAAAATGGTATCCCGCAGCTAAAATGGTTTGCTGACGAGCTCCAAGGAGCGACATTGCCCGATGTGTGGACAGATATTCCTCCCATTGGCTCGCAGGCCGCCGAGCGCCTCGGCTATCCCACGCAAAAGCCCGAAGCTCTGATCGAACGGATTATCCAAGCGAGTTCGAATGAAGACGATGTCGTACTCGATCCGTTCTGCGGTTGCGGCACCGCGATTGCAGTGGCGCATAAACTCAACCAGCAATGGATCGGAATTGACATCACACATCTGGCAATGACGCTGATTAAGAAACGGCTGTTTGATTCGTTCGGCAAGGATGTCAAGTACAAGTTAGTAGGCGAGCCTGTGGATCTTTCCGGCGCGAAGAAACTCGCCGCAGATGACAAATATCAATTCCAATGGTGGGCGCTCGGACTGGTGAAGGCGCGGCCTGTAGACCAGAAAAAAGGCGCGGATCAGGGGATTGACGGGCGGCGCTATTTCCTCGACCACATGAACCGTACCTATGAGCAGATCATCTTCTCCGTCAAGGGCGGCCACACGAACGCCGCGCATGTCCGTGATCTGCGCGGCGTGATCGAGCGCGAGAAAGCCGCCATCGGCGTGCTTATCACTCTGGAAAAAGCGACCGCACCGATGAAGAAAGAAGCCGCAGATGCCGGGTACTACACCTCCAAGTGGCGCGGACAAAAGCACCTGAAGGTTGAAGAATTGGAGACACAGCACCCACGAATTCAATTAATAAGCATTGCGGAATTGCTTAAAGGGCGGCAACTTAACCTCCCTGCCCTTGCAAATGTGCCCACTCTCGACGCAACGTTTAAGAAAGCGCCGAAGGCGAAGGGGAAGAAAAAGGGGAATGAGGAGATGGAGTTGTAGCGCCTCGCATGGCAATCGGAATATCTGAAATTATCGCCGCAATCCGCTTAGCAATTGAGGCGGTGCCGAAGCTGGTCAAGAAGAAAGAGCGTTCTGCTGGTGCAGCGTTTTTCGTACCTGCCTATGGGTGGCGGGAAATAGGTACAATGGAATATGAGGGCGTCATCTGGCCGATTTATACCGAACGTGAGTCTCCTCATCGCACAACACTTGAACGAATTTATAGTGATGATGACACTGATGAAAGAAGGATAGAGGTCTCTAGCACAGCCATTTGTCCAAATAATGATTGCCGCGTGGCGTTAGAAGAGCAAGAAAGGCATTGGTACCAACACAGCAAATTCAAATGGATCTGCGTAGGATGTGGCTTCGAGAAGCTAAGCAAAATGTCAATGTACAATACCTCGATTCGTGCACAGAGGATAGCACAGGTAAAGTTCAGGCGCTGAATGATTCAAAAATGACCGCCGAGCCGGGTTAAGTCCTCGCAACCCTGCCGGAATCTGTGGATCAGACTCCGAGCGCAGCAGAGGGTTCTCATCTGAACTTAGGACAACAATGGATCTCTTGTCGAAAGAAATCTCGATCCCACGAAAACGAGGGCTGTCAAATTCCGGCAGGGTTGCGAGGACTTAACCCTGCTCGGCGAAAGCAAAGTAAACAAACATGCCCCATCACTCCAATCAATACTTTCTGAACTGCGTGAGTGCTTGCAAGCTCTGTATGGCGAGCGGCTGGAGCGGCTTGTGTTGTTCGGATCGCAAGCGCGCGGGGATGCCGAGCCGGATTCGGATATTGATGTCATGGTTGTACTGAATGGCGAGGTTGATCCGGTTGCGGAAAGCCGCCGGGTGGTGCCAATCTCGGCGGAAATCTCGCTCACTCACGGGGTCGTCATCACATGTATTTATGTCTTGATCGAGCGATTCAATGTGTTAGTCACAAGATCTGCGGATAGCACTTCAATAGTAAGAGTGATTCGATATGTGAAAGCGCGAGCATACAACATGGTAGCGGGACCTAAAGGATCTTGGACTCCCGCAAGTAATCAAGATTTTGTCCAAAAGGAATCAATCACGATTCCCGAGTGGCGGTTATTAAACGCCGTTGAGCAATGCTTAAGGACAGGTACGGCAACAGTGGGCGACCTCGACAGAGCTGAGTAGCACATCCCGCGGCGGCACTTGTCTCCAAGTGCCCCCCCGCGATCCGCCGAACAAGGTTGCGAGGACTAATTGAAATGCCGTGAGCACTGAGCGGGGCATCAGCGGATGGGGGCATGTGAGGAATGAGGACACATGCCGCCGCAGGAAGATTCCTTCCGAAGACGTCATGACAGGCTCTTCACTGCGCGTTTGGCGCGTTGCGTTCAAGGATAACAAAAAAACTGGTTGGCATACAGCAGGGTTTCTCGCGGCGGCATGTGTCTTTCGTCTTCACATGCCCCGCTCGGAGAACAATGGAGCTTCAAGAACTGGACCGCATGACCTAATGCTTCGTCGGCATCGAAAAATTTCCCTTACAGGCAGCGTGCATTTCGTGACCACTGTAACCAGTGAGCGCGGAAATTGGTTTGTGCAAGCACCAGTGTGTCGTGAAATACTCTGGTCGTTCGAGCGTTGTTGCCATCGGATCGGTGTGGTCTGTATAGGGTACGTACTGATGCCGGATCATTTTCACGCGCTCGTTCAGCAGACAGCGGAGGGCGATCAGATTTCCGAACTCATGCGCGAGTTTAAGCATTCGACGTCACGCGACTTTCGGCTTCTGTTCGGAGCGGGGCATGTGAAGAATGAGGACACATGCCGCCGCGAGGAACCAGAGCATGTGAGGAATGAAGACACATGCCGCCGCGTGAAGATGGAAGACACATACCGCTGCGAAAAGCTGAATTGGCAGCGCCGCTTCGACGATGTGCCCGTGCTGGGTACCAAAATTGCTTGGACGAAACTCAAGTACATCCACGCGAATCCGGTCCGGCGCGGCTTATGCGAGACGCCTGAAGCGTACCTATGGTCCAGCGCGCGGGCATACTATGGAAATGACACGGGACTCGTGCGGGTTGCGACGGACATCATTGGTTTTGAAATGCCGTGAGCACAGAGAGGGGCATGTGAGGAATGAGGACACATGCCGCCGCGAAAAGTGTCGCCGCAGGAAGATTTTTAGAAAACTCAGTTGAATCCAAAAGTTAAGACCCTTCTCTCAAACCGAAAGCTCTGGTACATCGGCGGCAGCGTTGTGTTGCTGTTGGTGCTGCTGCTTGTCGGGAAGCTAACGCTGTCTTCTTTGCGGACGGGAATGCCCTCGGTTGAGCAGCTTGAGAATTTTCAGCCGTCGCTTTCGACGAAGTTGTTGGATCGGAATGGCGAGGTCATCAAGGAACTATACACTCAGCGCCGTTACTATGTGCCGCTGAAGGAGACTTCACCGTGGGTGGTGATGGCGGTGCTTTCGATTGAGGATCATAAGTTTTACCATCATTGGGGGATCAGACCGTTTGCGTTGATAGCGGCGGTGGCTGAAGGTGTGGTGACGCTCAATTTCCATTTTCGCGGAGCTTCGACAATCACACAGCAACTTGCCCGCAATCTTTACTATACTTCGCAGCGCAAAATGGGGCGCAAGCTTCGTGAAGCGCTGACGGCCGTGGAGATCGAGCGCAAGTACTCGAAGGACGAAATCCTCGAAATGTATTTGACGCAGACGTATTTCGGTTCCGGAGCATACGGCATCGGAGCGGCGGCACATACTTATTTTTCCAAGACGCCTGACGAACTGACCGTCGAGGAAGCGGCCACGCTTGCGGCAATTCCAAAATCACCGACTCGGTATAATCCTCTGACCGCTCCGGAAAACTCGCTCAGTCGGCGCAATATTGTGCTTTCACGAATGCATGAGCTTGGGTATTTGACCAAGGAAGCATACGAAACCGCGCGCAAGAGCAAACTGGCTGTGAATCCGGGCTCGGAGCATGATGCCCTCGGAACTGCTCCGTACTTTACCGAGAACGTCCGACAGTTGCTGAATGATCTTGGCAAGGCTCACGGCTTCGATCCATACGCCGATGGTATGGTTGTGCACACTACTCTGGACGCGCGTCTTCAGCGCTGCGCGGAAGCCGCCGTTGAAAAAACTCTACCCGACTTGCAGAAGCGAGTGAACATTATCTTTCGGGATCACGGGCTGGGCGAATATCTGCGAAAAACCTATCCCGATTCGAGCGCAAAAGCGCGGCGGAAGATGGCGGGAGATAAGAATTTCGTGGATTCTCTGGCTCGCATTATGATGCCAGTTCAAGTGGCCTTTGTCGTGCTTGATCCGGAAACCGGTGGCATTTTGGCGATGATTGGGGGGAGGGATTTTGAGGAATCCAAATTCAATCGCGCGACGCAGGCAGTCAGGCAACCGGGTTCATCCTTTAAGCCGATTGTTTACGCCACGGCGCTGGACAAAGGGCTTCCCATCAGCACGAAGATTTCCAATGAACCGGTGATTGTCAAACTTGCTTCGGGCGAGACGTGGGCGCCGCAAAATTTTGAAGGCACCTTCGGCGGCGAGGTGGATTTGCGAACCGGCTTGAAGCGCTCTTTGAACATGGTCAGCGTGCGGTTGATTATGGAGCACACGACGCCTAAAGATGTTGCGCAGATGGGACGCAAATTGGGAATCACTACCAAGCTTGATGCCTATGACGCGCTGGCGCTCGGTTCTTCAGGAGTGATTCCTTTGCAGATCGCTTCCGTCTATCAGGTCTTTCAAACCCTCGGAATCTACTCGAAACCGATTTACATCACCTCCATTGAGGATCAGCAGGGTCAGACGGTTGCGCAGTTTCGGCCCGAGCGCAATGCCGTGCTTTCCGAGCAGACCGCTTTTCTTATGCAGAGTCTGCTCCGCACCGTTTGTGACAATGGAACCGCCGCGGGACTGCGGAGCACCTTTGGTTTTCGCAAGCCTGCCGGAGGGAAGACGGGAACCACCAACGACTACACCGATGCGTGGTTTGACGGCTTCACTCCGCACATCGTTGCCGCCTGCTGGGTGGGGTTGGATGATCCGGCCAAATCGCTCGGTCGCGGACAGGAAGGATCGAAAGCCGCATTACCGATCTGGGCCAGATTCATGGTGGCGGCTTATGACAGTCTTGACTTTCCGACCGCGGATTTTCATGTGCCCTCCGGAATTGTTACGGCTCAGATCTGCGAAGAAACGGGACAGCTTGCCACACCCAATTGCACTGAAGTGCGCAACGAGTATTTCAATCGTCAGTTTCCATTGCCGGAAACTTGCAGCAAACATGCCGGCGCTAAGGCTCCCAAGAAGCGCCGACCTAGTCTTTTTTGATCCAAATTCCGGCAGGGTCTGAGTGTGCGAATGCGATGGGACTCAGTACGGATGACCCTGCTCGGCGGAAGTCACGGAGCTGCCTAGAAAACTATAATTTGTTCGGAATTCACATACACATGGCGAGTAATTTTCGCCTCAGGAATATGACTCAACTCTCGAAAACAACCCAAACGCAAGGAATCAACCCTATGTTACGTACGCGTAATCGCCAAGACGTCGGCGGTGTCGCGCTGATTGTCAGCATCATTGTCGTGCTCATCGTTGTCGCAGCTCTGATTTTCCATTTCTTTTCTCGTCGGGAGCCTGCGCAAGTCAAAACCTTTCAAGAGCTGGTCATGCACGTGGACAAGCTCAACACTCAGATTTCGGAACGTGAAAGCAAGATTGCGGACATGGTTCAGAAATATAACGCCTCCCATCCTCAATCCCCGCTGGACACGACCGGAATTTCGAGTTTCGGCTTGAGCCCGGAGCAGGCGCAACTGCTTGCATCCAGAGTCTCGCAGGAGAAAGACATCTCCTATCGCGGACTGCTGCAGAATGTTCTTGATCTGAACAAGGACATTGACAACTTGAATCAGGAACTGCAGGAAGTCAAAAGCAGGCTGCGGCCTCCATACACGGTCAAGAAGGGGGACAGTCATTTTCAAGTCTGTCTCAACTTCCTGACTCAAGACGTGGGGCTCACCGATGAAGAGGCCATGGATTTGGTCGAGAAGGAAGCCTTGACTCCGGAGTTGCTTCCCGGTTTTGAGGTGTGGAACTATTATGGAGAGGGCATCTTCGGAACCTTTGTCACGCAGGGCACGGCCAAGATCTCTCCGAACGCGCTCCAGCGCTCCACCAAACGAAAGATTGACACCGAACGGAAGAATCTGATTGAGGCGCGAAACCAGAAGGAAGCTGAAGTGCAGGATCTTCAAGCACGACGGGAAGAACTCCAGTCGGATATCAAGAACCTCGAGCAAGAGCGGCAGACCATGATGTCGCAAATGCAGGAGATGGCCTCAAAGAATGAGAAACTTGCTACTCAGCTCAATTCCCTGTTCTACACGATTGGCTCGTTCCGCGATTTAGAGAAGCAGGGAATCATCCACAAACCGACACTCGGCAAATGGGAAGTCAGCAGTCTGGAGAATCTCCCCGGCGAACGGACACTGGATCTCAGGTCGGACAACCGGATTGCGTTCACCGCCGGTTCGCTGGGCCTCGGAAAAGTATCCAAAGTCGTAGTCTTCCCCCGCTTCCTCGACGAGAACGTAGATTACAAAATCATCATTACCGATGACAAGCAGTCTGCAACCATCGTTCTGCAGAAGCTCGACAAATTCAAGCTCAGCCGGGTGGCGATTGCGGTGGATTAAGTCCATTCCCCCATACATCGTTCAGGTCTAATTCCTACAGAACCCGTGATCCTGCACAGGGGGCTGTCCCATAAGTATGGGGTAGCCCCCTCTCTTTTTAGGATTTGAAGGGTTATCTTAGGGACATTGTCAGTTTATGGACAGGAGTTGGAGATGGCAAGGGAGTTTCGCCAAAGGTGGGATTCAAGTTGTACATTCAGACCAGCGCAACCACAAACAGCAGCTGGCCGAAGGTGTCAATCTCCCAGGATGAATAACCGGTTGCCTGCAGAGCAGCTTCCAGTTGCTCGCGTGAATAATAGTAGGATGGGCATCCGCGCATGCTCAATCTCACTTTGCGAATTCGCGCGCGTAAGGTGCCGGCTCGCGGAAATGTTGCAACCATAGTTGTTGCCGTGGCTTCCCGCGCTCGTCGCAGGTGCTCAACAGGATTCGGGATGTAGTCATAGAATCCGATGGCGATCGAGACATCACACACCTCATTAAGTTTCGCGTCGAGAAACGGGGTTGTAATGAAGTCTATTTTTTCTGAGATGCCTTGCTCAGCGGCCAATTGCCTGGCAATCGTCATCATTCGAGCGGCAGGCTCCACGGCGACTATATGTCTGGCGCCGGCCTCGATCATCGGTTTGAAAAAGCGCCCGGTTCCTGCACCAATATCCAGAACAGAGGGAGCATTGTGCTGCGAAATGACTTCAATCGTTCGTCGCAAGCGCTCATACATGTCCCAGCGTAGCTTGTGATCCAGCCAGCGCGAGAATTTGTTTTTTTCACCGGTGTATATCGTGTCAAATTCGTCGGCGGTTTCGTGAAAATGCCGGATAACTGGATCGGTCATTGCAATAGAAATCGGTGAAGTGTCAGGTTGCGGGAATTTCCGCGAGTAGGTTCGAATAGGTGGTAAAGGTGAAGTCTGTCAACAGCCTTTCGACTCGATGTTTCATGCGGCGAAGATTGAGCAGATGTTGGAAACTTGCCTTTGCACCGATGCCCGAAACACGCGGCTGATCGGGGTCTATTTCCCAGGGATGCATATAGAAAAAATAGGTGCGGCCAGATGCTTGAAGCCGGCGGATTGCCCAGCGCGTGAACGCATAGGGATAGAGTCGGAAGTATCCACCGCCGGCTATTGGAATCGCTTTTCCGGCAAGCTGTAACACGGATGGGGGGAGTTCGAATATCTCGCGGCCATTCTCCAGCTGAATACGGTGAGGGGTGAGGGCGGCCTTCGCGACTCCATATCGAGTCCGCGCAAACGGAAAAACGCTTGCATCATAAGTGTGGCCGGTTTCGGCCAGAATATCCAGCGCCCACCACGATCGCTTCACGATTGTAAAACACGGCGCCCGATAACCAGTCACGGGAGAGCCGCTCAAGTCTTTGAGGAGTTTACGCAAGTCACTGACAGAAGCCCGGAACTCCTCCGGCGACAAGTCATAGACAAGCCGGTGATCTTCCCCGTGATTGGCGATTTCATGACCCGCAGTGGCAATCCTCTTCACAACTTGCGGATGCCGCCGCGCTATGTCACCGAGCACAAAACAAGTGACTTTCGTTTGCTTCTGTTCGAACAATTCGAGCAGTTGCTCGATATTGCGTTCAACACGTGATTCGCATGAGTCCCAAGTCGAGCGAGAAATGACCGAGGACAGATTCTCGACGTGATACCAATCCTCGACGTCCACTGAGAAGCCATGACGCATTACTCGACTCGTATTGTGTTTACAGCAGCATCGGAAGAAATGCTCCTGCTGTAGTATTGCACTCTATTCGCAACCTTACAAGTTTATTTCTTGAACCGTTAGAATGTCTACTTCGTACTCGATCCGATCCGCATCATGTAGAACGATCTGTAAACAAAGACGACGGCGATTAGAAAGAACACAGACGCCAAAGCAACGCGCGTGCCTTGAGTCAGTTCAATCGCGAGTTCAACCGCCAGCACGCCGAAAAGAGTCGTAAACTTTATGACCGGATTCATGGCCACTGAGGATGTATCTTTGAACGGATCACCCACGGTGTCGCCGACCACGGTCGCGGCATGAAGTTCCGTGCCTTTCTCGCGCATATCCGTCTCAACAATCTTCTTCGCATTATCCCACGCGCCGCCGGCGTTGGCCATGAAGATCGCCTGATAGAGACCAAAGACCGCGATCGAGATTAGATAGCCCACAAAGAAATAGGAATCAATGCAGGCAAATGCCAGAGTCGAAAAGAAGACAACGATGAAGATGTTGAACATTCCCTTTTGTGCATACTGCGTGCAGATTTCCACAATCTTCTTGCTGTCTTTTACAGAAGCTTTCGTCGCGGCGCTGTCCAGCTTGATATGGGTCTTGATGTATTCAACGGCGCGGTAGGCGCCCGTCGTCACTGCCTGCATGGACGCACCCGTGAACCAATAGATCACCGCGCCGCCGGTAATCAGACCGAGCAAGAACGGCGCATTGAGCAGGGAGAAGTTATAGGCGGCGGTTGTCAGCGCTTGTTCGATCTGCGGAAGCGTTAGCGTCCCATGGAGAAGTCCCGCTGCCTGCTTGGAAAGGAGCAAAATGATCGAGAATACCAACGTCGTCGCGCCGACTACCGCCGTCCCGATCAACACCGGTTTTGCGGTTGCCTTAAACGTGTTGCCTGCCCCGTCGTTCTCTTCAAGACTCAATTTCGCCTTCTCAAAGTCCGGCGTAAAGCCATAGTCCTTCTTAATCTCCGCCTTGATGCCGGGGAGAGTTTCGATCGTTGAAAGTTCATAAATGGACTGCGCGTTATCCGTGACAGGGCCGTAGGAGTCCACTGCAATTGTGACCGGTCCCATACCCAGAAATCCGAAGGCCACCAAGCCGAAGGCGAAGACCGACGAGGCCGCCATGATGCCTGACAATCCCCATGTGCTGACACCCCAGGCGATCCCCATCAAGGCTACAATCGTGAGGCCCATCCAGTAGGCGCTGAAGTTGCCCGAAACAAGTCCGGACAGAATATCTAACGACGCTCCACCCTCTTTCGCGGCTTTGACAACTTCCTTAACGTGGCGCGACTTGGTTGACGTGAATACCTTAACCAACTCAGGAATCAGCGCGCCCGCAAGCGTGCCGCAACTGATGATTGTCGCTAATTTCCACCACAGAGTTCCGTCTCCAAGATCCGGTAGCATGAAGCACGAGATCACGTAGGTGACAGCAATTGAAATAATAGATGTGATCCAGACCAGCGAAGTCAACGGAGTCTCAAAATTGAAGCTCGTTGCTTTGCCGAACTTACTCTTTGCCCATGCTCCGTTGATCCAATAGGAAGCGATACTCGTGACAATCATCATCACGCGCATCACAAAAATCCAGACTAATAATTGAAGCTGAATCGCCGGATCGAGCACCGCCAGCAGAATGAACGTAATCAGCGCCACACCGGTGACACCGTACGTCTCAAATCCGTCCGCCGTCGGCCCGACCGAATCGCCCGCATTGTCGCCTGTACAGTCAGCGATTACGCCAGGGTTGCGCGCATCGTCTTCCTTGATATTGAACACAATTTTCATCAGGTCGGAGCCGATATCCGCGATCTTCGTGAAGATACCGCCTGCGATACGCAGCGCGGCGGCGCCTAATGATTCACCGATGGCAAAACCGATGAAGCAATAGCCGGCCAGGTTCCCCGGAATAAACAGCAAAATCGCCAGCATGATGATTAATTCGATGGAGATCAGCAGCGTGCCGACACTGATCCCGGCCCGCAAGGGAATCGCAAATAAGGGGAACGGCATCCCGGCCAAACTGGCGAACGCAGTCCGTGAATTGGCAAAGGTGTTAATACGGATGCCAAACCAGGCCACGCAATAGCTGCCGGCAATACCAATCAGACTGAACAACAGAATAATCAGCAGATTGCCTGCACCCACCGGTTTTAGCCAGCCGAAATAGACCATCATGATCAGACCGATAAATGCCCACAGAATCATGATGAACCGACCCTGCGAGAGAAGATAGGTCTTGCAGGTTTCGTAGATCAACTCCGAGATCTCCCGCATCGAGTGATGCACGGGCAGCTTCTTAATCCCTTTGTACGCAAACCAGCCGAAGACCATTCCCAGCAAACAGACGACGATGCCCGCTACGAGCAGCGCATAGCCGGAGATGCCGAAAAAACTGCTCCCGTGAAGATCGGGAACCACGATATCGGCTTCACTTGCCCGCGCAACTGATGCTGTCAACATCAACAGCATTACTCCGATAACCCGCCGCAATGCCGATGTCAGCGAGCGATACCGATCAAACTCAAGACTCATGCTTGAACTCCTTCAATTTATTTTTCTATGAAAATTTATCAGTTAGACCAATAAGATTCCGACAGGGTTGCGGAGGACCTTAACCCTGCTCGGCGCACATGTCAGAAGGCTCTCGAGAATAACTATAAATGCCAGAGTTTCTTTGAAAAGCAGTATGGACGTGAACCGACTTTAGTGAATGGATTACACATACAAAGTGCAAATATTGCACTAAGCGGAGGAAGCGTT
The DNA here is from genome assembly GCA_020057985.1 of Calditrichota bacterium. GTDB lineage: Bacteria > Electryoneota > RPQS01 > RPQS01 > RPQS01 > JAGVEU01. Next base: position 12,077 of record JAGVEU010000474.1, read on the forward strand.
TGACTGCAATTGCCAACGCGAAACTCAGCACTTCTTTTTAACTCATTATTTTCAAGCTTTTAGTTTTCACTAAAAGGTCTAATATATAAGTATTGACAATACGAGGCAAGAGAAAACTTTGGCAAGTTTGTTGCTTTCAGTACTTTGTAGAAGAAACTCTATTCAAAGGAGGCATGTCATGCTAACAAGAAAAATTATCTTTGTTGTTTTTCTGTCTTTGACGGTCTGCGAGTCGGTTTTGGCGCAAGCCTATGTGGCGGGAACCACATGGCTCCGCACTCAGCACA
>JAGVEU010000015.1 GCA_020057985.1 Calditrichota bacterium
CTTTGTTGGGATTCGACAGATGACCTCCAATTCGATCTGCATTGGCGGCGATCAGGAAACTCCCTTCATCAACAACACCTTCTTCTACAACTACGACGGCACAGTTTGGAATCTCTTCGAGCCGGGTCTGATGGCCATTCCCATGATGCGTGCCATTGTCATGGGCGACATGGGCGGTGGATTGCTCACGCTTTCGCCGTCACCGGTCACGGCGCCGGAGAATCCTCTGATTAGTCGTTGGGAAACTGCCTTGAAGTCCAGCGGCAAATCTACTTCCAAGACTCTGGACGGAGTTGCGCTTGCAGATATTCCGACGTGCAGTAAGAATCTCACTCCCGACGATATTAGCCATCTCAACCGCCGGATTTTCGAGAGCGTACAGCCGCACTCGCCGAGCATCCTGCCCGTGGCCGGTTCGCGTCATGGTCATAGCCTCGACGATGTGATCTATTACAAAGTCTATCGGAATGGAACCGATATCGCTCATCCGGTAGGAACTTCACATGATGATCCGGTAGCGGAAGGCATCACATACACCTATTGGGTCTCGGCTTTCTACGACAACAATGTAGAATCCGATACGTCAAATCACGTTCAGCGTGCCGCGAATATGGCGCCGGGCGCGCCGGGCAATGTGAACGGCGTGACTCAAAACTCGACCCAAATTCTCATCTCGTGGACTGACCCCACGATCAATGCGAACGGCACTAACTGCATTGACCTCACGAATCTGCGAGTCTATCGTGATGGCATTTTGATCGCAACAATTAGTCCGGGAGTACATCAGTATCTTGATACGCCGCCGAATCCGGGAAGAACATACACATGGGATGTGAAAGCTGCGGACGAAGTTCCCAATGAGGGTCTTGCCGGCTCCTTCTCCGGTTCTGTGATAGATCCTTTTATGGAAGCAGACTATGACTGGATTGACATCTCCGGCAACGGCACTCCCACCGGTCTGAACGGTGATGATCAGAATCTCGGGCCGTTCCCGCTTGGCTTTACGGTCAACTTCTACGGTGTGGACTACACTGCGATCCGTGTCAGTTCCAACGGTTTAGCTTCGTTTACGAGTACATCAACTGCGTATATTGAGTCTGTAATTCCCAGCACGGTTGAACCTAACGCTGCGATCTATGCCATGTGGGATGATCTTACGCTCAGCGCCGGCCAGTGTCTTTACTATGCGGATGCAGCAAACAATCGGTTCATCATCAGTTGGATCAATGTCCCGCTGCTCCGTTCAGCAACAACTCTGAATACATTCCAGATCATCATTCACCAGAGTGGTGAAGTCACGCTCCAATATCTGCAGATCCCGGATAATGCGAGCTGCCTCGTCGGTGTTGAGAATGCTGCCGGAACCAGCGCTATCCAATTGTATTTTGACGGCCAGGGAGTCTGGGCGCCAATGGCCGAAACGGCCGTCACTTTCTGGGGACCGCCGCCAACCTACGCCAATGTCACCGGAACCGTTACATTGGATGGTGGAGTCGGCAACGTCACGCAAGCGCTTGTGAGTGCCAACGGTGTCAGCCATCCATCCACAAATCCTGCGGTTAATGGCACTTACACTTTGAGCGATGTGCAAACCGGAACACGCAGGATTATTGCGACGCTTGCCAATTACGACCCTGATACACTCATCATTACTCTGAACGCAGGTGGCTATACCAATGCGAACTTGGTGCTGCGCCGCAATGTGCCGCCGGCGCCGACCGGCCTAACAGCGACTGTGGACAACGGAACAGGCATTACGACTCTCAACTGGACCGTTTCGCCGGATCTGCTGATTGACAACTATCGGATCTATAGAAAGCTGCACAGCGATCAAACCTGGACGCCGCGCGCCCTTGTGGGACCTCGCACAACGACAACCGGCCGTGATACTTTGACTGTGCCGGGCATTTATGATTACGCGATTACGGCGATTGACAATAATGTTATTCCACCGGCTATTGAGTCGGCACGATCCAATGTTGTGCAGGTTTTGTATGGCGCTCTGCCTCCCAATTTCCTGACGGCAAACGGCAACTTTGATAACAAGATTCGCTTGTCGTGGCTGGCTCCCGGAATCTCCCAGTCCTATCAAATCTTCTATGATGATAGTACCTCTGAAGTCTGGTTCAGGGTAAACAATCCGAACGGGCCGCAAGATTATTTCGCCGTGCGGTTTACACCGCCTTCTCCGGACAGCACAAGCTACCCGCTGCCGGTGCAGACTTGCAACATCTATATGGAACGCTCCGATCCACTGCCAAATGTGTGGCTGTGTGAGGATAATGCGGGGGCTCCGGATCTTGCGACGCCACTCGGACATTGGACAGACATCGGAGCCAACGGAACACCCGGCTGGCTGATCGCTCATTCAGATGGCGCCGCTGTGCTTGCAGACGAGAGCGACTTCTGGGTTGTGTGGCAATTCCCCCCGGGACTTACCGGCCCCGGTACCGGTTCAGACAACAGTGCGCCCGATTCGAGGTCGTACTGGACTCAGGACGGCGGAAGCTTGTGGAATCTCTGGACATCATACGATTGGATGGCTCGGGTGTGGGTTGGTGGCGCTCCACCGCCCGGACAGGAACTGAATGACGGTGACCGCGCAGGCGGCTTTAGCGCCATGATTCTGCCTTCGGGAGTCACAGCGCCACCGCTCGAAATGACTAAGACAAAGTCCGCAAAGGTTATCGGACCAGTGGCGAAGACGAAGATTGCCCCTGTTGTGGCAACAAGTATCGCAGACCCGTGGCAAGCAGTCACTCGTCCCGAGCCAAGAATCACTCAGTTTGCGCATCAGAGACAGATCGGATCAACCGATAGCCGTCATCGCGGAAGTCTTGATGACGTGACGAACTACAAGATCTATCGCAATGGCACACTCCTTGTACAGGTGCCCGCAACTCAGACCACATACGACAACACGGGTCTGGTCGAGAACGTACAGTACTCGTACTATGTGACGGCGCTCTACGACGACGGAGCGGAATCAGGAGCATCCAATACCGTGCAGCGTGCATGTAACATGGCTCCTGTGGCGCCGGCCAACTTCACGGGAGTGCCTCAGGGCAACAACGCCATGCACCTTACGTGGACAGACCCAACCCTAAATGGCGACGGCTCTCCGTGTGTGGATTTGGCCAGTGTGCGAATCTATCGCGATGCAGATCTGATTTTTACGGTTCCCGCAGGAACAATGTCCTACACAGACATTCCGCCGCAGAACAACCAGCGCTATACATGGTCTGCGCGGGCGATTGACGAAGTTCCAAACGAAGGTCAGGCAGCAACATTCTCAGGCGCGGTCGTCAGCCCGTGGATGGTTATAGATTATGAATGGGTAGATATCGCCGGCAATGGCACGCCATCGGGGCTTACCAATGACGACCAGAACGTAGGCCCATTTGCTCTTGGCTTCGACTTTGAATTCTACGGGCAGACCTACAATCAGGTGTATATCTGTTCGAATGGCTGGGTGTCGTTCACCAGCACATCAACAGTTTATTCCGAGACCGCAATTCCCAATTCGGCTGAACCCAACAATGTGCTTTACTTGTTCTGGGATGATATGTATCTCCCGTCCGGTGGCCAAGTGCTTTACTATGCCGATCCGACCGGCCAGTTTATCGTCAGTTGGCTGGACGTGCCACACATCTCAGGACAGGACGGATATACGTATCAAGTGATCATTGGCTCTGACGGCTCCGTCACTTACAATTATCATACGATTCCGACTACCTTTCCGGGCAACACAAGCTGCACGATAGGTGTCGAGAATGCGACGGGAACCGACGCCGTTCAGCTACTCTATGATGGCACGGGTGATTTCATGCCCGCTAACAGCACCGCCGTTCAATTCTGGGGCGGCCCGTCGGGCGAACTTGCCGGAATCGTGCGTGTCCATAGCACCAGTCAACCGTTGCCCGGTGTTGCGGTCTTCGCGGTCGGTGTCGGTGACACGGCTTACTCCGATGCAAGCGGAAACTATCTCTATGGCCTTGAGCCCGGCACATATTCCGTTACTTATGCCAAGGCCGGATATTGCGATACGACTTTGGTCAATGTGGTCATCGAGGATGGCAATACGACGGTTCGCAATGTCCGCATGTTGGCTCCGTCCGTTACGTTCGACGTGACTTCAATCTCGGAAGCCACGTGGCCGGGACATGATGTCGCAACAACTTTCCATATCGGCAATCCGACCGGCAATTGTCCGCTCGAATTCGTGATTACGGATACATCAGCTTGGCTGGTGACGAGTCCGTCGTCGGGCGAAGTCAATCCCGGCGCCACTCAGACCATCACAGTCATCTTCCAAGTGGGTGGGCTGCCACCGGGCGCGGAGCGTCACTCCGAATTGCGCGTCGCGCATGGTGCGATTGGCAGTCCGCGCATTATTCCGGTGGATCTCGTGATCTCTGTTTCCGCCGAGGATCCCAATGCTCCGATGCCTACGGAATATGCGTTCCTTCCAAACTATCCAAACCCGTTCAACGCGACGACTGCGCTGCGCTTCGATGTGCCGCAGCAATCGCGCGTGAAGATCACCATCTTCAACATCATGGGTCAGGAAGTGGCTCGTCCGGTGGATGACGTCTTCGCCGCAGGCCGCCATTCGATCAACTACACCGCCACTGATTTGCCATCAGGAATGTATGTGATGCGCATGGAAGCCGGCAGCTTCTCGGCTCTGAACAAGATGGTGCTGCTGAAGTAAGAGAACACAACACTCAAACAGCAAGGGCGACCACGTGGTCGCCCTTGCTTTGTTGTGTGCCGAACATGATTAACAGCAAGGAGGTCGAAGTCTCTGCACAAGTTGATAGAACTGAAGAGTTAGCGAAGCGCAAGGGCCTTCGTCGTGAGGTGGGGTTTGAAGGAACTGAATAGCAAAGCCGCGACCTGACAACAGAAGGCGGTGATTTGTTCTCCAAACGACCGGCAGATGACGTTGCCTATCCTTACTGAACCGCCGTGTGCAAACCCGTATAGACGCTGGCGTAAAAGGGAAAACCCACGAGGGCTCTATGTTGATTTGAGAGCGTTAACTTGGTAGTGATTTTCAACATACGCGATAAGCTTTTTCAACTACTTGCGCACAGCCAAATCAATCTGAGTTAGCACTCTCGTTGATTTTAAGGTGCGGGGAATCATAAGCAGTGTCGTTTGCAAAAAAAAGGCGTGCCAACAAGACTGACTACGCATACCTCTAATTCTTGCTCGGTCACGAAATCATCAGGCATCAGCGAGCAGCCCATATTTAGCCGAGGGCTCTCAGTTTGTGCCCCTATGATTGAAAACGAAAAGTAAGTGAATGTTTACGCTTTTTACTAAGGCTTGATTTAATATTAAATATTCCTTATATTATCTCTATATCCATTATGTAACAATCCAAGAACTATTTGACGGAGTCGGTGCTTTTATGAACAGATATACTCTTTCTCAAAAGTAAGCCGCCATTGCCTGTCATTCTGGACACCGCGCGTCTTCGGCTTCGCGCGGGCGTTCAGAATCTCTTTCTCGCGGAGGCACGTGTCTTGAGTCTTCACGTGCCCCGC
>JAGVEU010000536.1 GCA_020057985.1 Calditrichota bacterium
AACGCCTACGCCTGGAAAAGTTCCGGCGAGACAGTCCTAATGGACGAGAACTGCTACGCGGAGTGGCCCGACAAGTATTCGGTTATTCGTGTCCCGATTGAGATGGATGGACTGAACACATACCGTGCTGTTCCCGGAATACTTGGCAGCGATAATGACATCTATGATAATGAAGCTCTGATTCAATTTCTGAACAAAGTCTCTGAAGCAGGGATCATCACTTTGAAATACGATACTGAGCATGCGGAATCCGAGAGTGCCGGAAGCGCTTTTTCGTCACCAGTGCCTGTGATGCGGCTGACGCTTGAAGCCTACGACCCACGAACTCATGCGAATCTCTCGATGTATGAAAATATCGCGACGGCTGACTATCCGGATCGGCTGGAGGTCGTGAGACGAATGCTCAGTTCGATGGGACTTGCGCTTGTCAAACACGAAACGTCAGCAACAACCGGCGTGTAATCAAACGCCACTGATGAGGGAGTAAACTCATGAAGATTGACATTCGGGTATTGCTTCGAGACCTGATTGAATCCCACGGCAGCGATCTGCACTTGGCAGTCAACAGTCCGCCACGGATCAGAGTGGATCAGCAACTCATTGCCTTGAAATACGATACGCTCACGCCCGAAACCTGCAAGAGCCTTGCGTACAGCATTCTTACGGACAAGCAACAGAAGCGACTCGAGCTGGATTTTGAGGTTGATTTCGCCTTTGGAGTTGAAGGACTATCGAGATTTCGTGGAAATGTGTTTTTCCAACGCGGCTCTCTGACCACAGTCATCCGCTCTATTCCGTTCAAAATTCCGACAATGGAGCAGCTCAAGCTCCCCAAGATCTGTCACCTATTTCCTAACAAACCGAAGGGACTGATTCTTGTGACCGGACCGACGGGATCCGGAAAATCCACGAGTCTGGCGGCGATCATTGATCGAATCAATAGCGAGCGCGCCGTTCATATTCTTACTGTCGAAGACCCTGTCGAGTATGTGCACTCTCACAAGCAGGCTCTCATCAATCAGCGCGAGGTGGGGGCTGACACCAAGAGTTTTGCCACAGCTCTGAAATACGTGCTGCGCCAGGATCCGGATGTTATTCTCGTCGGCGAAATGCGAGACCTCGAAACCATTCAGGCGGCGCTTACTGCAGCAGAGACCGGCCATCTTGTTTTTGCAACCCTGCATACAAACTCAGCAACCGAATCCATCAACAGAATCATAGATGTGTTCCCACCGCATCAACAGGGACAGGTTCGAGCACAGATTTCGATGGCGCTCGAGGCTGTGATGACGCAAAAACTCCTTCCACGCAAAATGGGCGGTGGAGTAGTTCTGGCGGCAGAAGTCATGGTCTGCACGCCCGCCATCCGCGCATTGATCCGTGAAAACAAGGTTCACGAGATGTACGGTATCCTGCAAGTCTCGCAGAAATACGGGATGGTCACCATGAACATGTCACTCTTTGATCTGGTAAACGCCGGCCAAATCACAGTTGAGCGCGCGCTTGCCATGTCAAACCTTCCCGACGAACTTGATCGCATGATGACACGTGCGCAGACAGCGCCGGCGGACAGGGCTCGATCTCTGGCCAACCGCGCTGAACGATCATAACAAGAAGTCGAAGTGAGAACCATGCCTGTTTTTATTTACAGCGGACGAGCCGCAGGCTCACGGTCAGTCAACGGAGAAATCGAAGCGAAAGACAAGCAGGAAGTCATCGCTAAGCTCAGACAGAAGCGGATCGTAGTCAACGAAGTGAAAGCAAAACCTCGGGAACTGTCCGTCGGCAAGTTCGGCGGCAAAGTCAAAGTTAAGGACTTGAAGATTTTTGCCCGCCTTTTTGGCACAATGATTAATGCCGGATTGCCCATAGATCAGTGTCTGCAAATCCTCGTGGATCAGACTGCCAACAAGACCTTTCGACGAGTCATTGCCGAGGTGCACTCAGCCGTATCCGGGGGAAGCTCACTTGCCGAAGGTATGGCAAAGCACAAGCGTGTTTTCGATAACCTCTTCATCCACATGGTTGAAGCCGGCGAAACGGGCGGAGTGCTGGCGATGGTCTTTGCAAGGCTTGCTACCTATTTGGAGAAGGCGGACGCGCTCGTACGAAAAGTCAAGGGCGCGATGATTTACCCGATTGTGATTGCTCTTGTTGCGATCAGTGCAACCATTTTTCTGCTCGTCAAGGTCATTCCGGTCTTTGCCAAGATGTTTTCACAGTTGGGTGCAGAGCTTCCTAAGCCCACGAAGTTTGTTCTTGCGCTGTCCGATGTGGTCAGGCAGACTTTGCTTCCGGGTTTGGGAGTCCTGATCGTCGTTGTGTTTCTCTTCAAGCGATGGCATCGCACTGAGAAAGGAAAGCTGGCTGTAGACAAGTTTCTGCTGAAAACACCGGTTATCGGAAATGTAATCCGCAAAACCGCAGTGGCAAAATTCACGCGGACTCTTGGAGTGCTAATTTCTTCAGGTGTGCCAATTCTGCAAGGGTTGGAAATCACTGGAAAAACCGCGGGGAATCTTGTGATTCAGAAAGCGGTTGAGAAAGTCCGAAAGTCTGTCTCTGAAGGCAAAACGTTGACGTCTCCGCTGTCGGAATCAGGCGTCTTCCCGGCGATGGTTGTACAACTCATTGCAGTGGGAGAGCAGACGGGAAGGCTCGCGGAGATGTTGGGCAAGATTGCCGATTTCTATGACGAGGAAGTTGATGCCGCAGTCTCCGCGATGACTGCGTTAATTGAGCCGCTGACGATTGTCTTGATGGGCGGCGTCATTGGAGGTCTCTTGGTCTCTATGTATCTCCCCATGTTTGATATGATCGGCGCAATCAAATAGGACGCACAGGCATGAGACTTGTCTCGGAGACAGGACAGAACTTCTCTGTGTTCCTTGCGGCAAGGATGGTGTTTGTAACCGTCCTGCTCGGAGTAGCGATTCTCTTTAGGGACGAGAACGTCGGCGCTATGCCCGATCTCCTGCTATTTCTTGGCAATGTTACGCTCAGCATGGCAGGTTGGGAGTGCTATCGCCGCCGTCGCAACTCCGAGTTGTTACGCTGGGTGACACTGATAGCAGCCATTGGCGTGGATACGCTGGTCTTGAGACATGCAGGCGGTGCCAACAGCGAATTTGTATTTCTCTATTTCTTCTCTATTGCATCAGCAGCGCTGCTAATCGGTTTGCTTGGAAGTATGACTATGGCAATCTTCTCCATGGCCGGCTTCGCGTACTTACTCCAGGCAAATTCAACGGGTGTTGGGGCGCAATTCCAACTTCGGCTGTTCGTCTATGGCACAAATTTCTTCCTAACTGCGCTGCTCTCTTCCTACCTGTGCGAAAAGTTCAGACAGCGGGAACGCGCGCACTCGAAGATTCTTGGTGAGCTTGCACAGACGAGGCTTGACACCCAAGCCATCCTTGATTCTCTTAGCACCGGTCTCGTAGTGGTAGATGGTGAACTGAAACTGCGATACTCCAATCCTGCAGGTCACCAGATTCTTGGTCTATGCGAAAAACCGAAGCCCTCGGAGGTCGAGGAGGTTTTCACAGAAGGAAATCCGATGGGTGACGCGATTCGCAAGGTCGCCGCCAACCAGTGTGACGGAAAAAGGATGGAGATTGAACTAACGTACGCTGAATCAGCCAAAGCGATCGGCATGACTGCATCAGCATTCTTCGACACTAAGGGCGACGTGCGAGGTTACATTCTGCTGTTTAGTGATCTCACCCAGTACAAGTTGGCTGAACAAAGCGAACGCATACAGGAACGTCTTGCTGCCATTGGTTTGCTTGCGCGTGATCTGGCACATGAAATCCGAAATCCGCTTGCAACGGTGAGAGGGTGTGTCGAGCTGATGAACCATTCAGAACAGTCTGCACAGGATCTGGCGACGTGCGGACGTCTTGCGCTCAAGGAATCAGACCGCTTGAATAATCTATTGCGCGACTTTCTGACATTTGCGAACTTGGATATTCCCAACAAAAAGATCGGTGATCTTGCAGCGCTTGTGCGGGATCAAGTGCGTGAACTGCCTTTGAGTATCAGTGTGTCTGATGAGCTTCCCGAACACTTGCCTATGCTATTCGACAGTGATCAAATGACGCTTGTCGTTGGTTCTATACTGCTGACATTGGCAGAGTGGTCTGAGCAGAATGGACAGATACAACTCAAGCCGACAAATAGCTCGCGCAGTGGAATCAGATTTCTCTTGACAGACAGAGTGATACCTCCGGAATACAAAGAAGCCGTGTTTCAACCGTTTTCGCACATCCACAAGAAATCACATGGATTGGCGTTGCCGACCGCCAGTCGCGCAATGCACGGGCACGGTGGAAGGATCTCACTGGATTCCGAACCCGGCCTGGGCACGTGGTTTGAAATTGAGCTATTGAAATGACGAACAAAGAGAAAATCCTCATCGTAGATGATGAGCCGAGCATGGGTCAGTTTCTGACTCTGGTTCTGAGTAAGGACGGCTATCGGGTCCGAGCGGTTACTTCGGGCAAAGACGCGCTTGCAGTTCTCGAAGAAGAGTCTTACCAACTGGTTGTCTCTGATCTTCGAATGCCGGAAATGGATGGTCTCGAACTTGTGCGGGAAGCCGGCAAGCGCTTTCCTGAAACAGGCTTTGTTGTAATGACAGCATTTGCCTCCCTCGAATCAGCGGTAGAGGCTCTGCGTCTTGGAGCTGCCGATTACATTACAAAACCGTTCCAGATCGAAGAAATCCACATCGTGGTTCAGAAGGTACTTGAGGGTCTCAATCTCAGGCGAGAAAACAGAAGACTTCGTGCCAAACTCGGCTCGGATAGCGTCGAGCCAATTGTAGTCGGTCAGTCTGAGGAGACGCGAAAGTTGCTGGAACTCATTAGACGCATCGCGCCTTCGGACTCCACCGTGCTTGTAACCGGTGAATCAGGCACGGGAAAGGAACTTGTTGCACAGGTTATTCATCATTACTCGGAACGAGCCAATGGTGAATTTGTTTCGATCAATTGCGCGGCTCTGCCGGATACCTTATTAGAGAGCGAACTCTTTGGCCACACTCGTGGCAGTTTCACGGGAGCCATCCGCGATAAGGAAGGTCTCTTTAAGGTGGCCAATGGTGGCACACTATTTCTGGATGAGATCGGGGACATGTCTCCTTCGCTTCAGGTGAAACTGCTCCGTGCGTTGCAGGAGCGCGAAGTGCTGCCGGTCGGAGCCACGCGACCTATCAAAATAGACGTGCGCATCATTGCTGCAACCAATTGTGACATCGAGCGCAAGCAACAAACAGGCGAGTTCAGGCTCGATCTTTACTATAGACTTTCCGTCATTCCGGTCCACATCAAGCCGCTACGAGACCGAAAGGATGATATCCTGGAGCTTGCGGAACACTTCCTCGATCGCGTGAGCCATCGAATTGGTGTACCCGAGAAGACCCTTAGCCCGGAAGTGAAAAAGCTCTTCACCTTGTATGCATGGCCGGGCAATGTTCGTGAACTTGAAAACACCATTGAGCAGGTTGTGATTCTGTCCGAGGGAACGGTGATACTTCCCGGAGCATTGCCCGGCAAGATTAAGTCATCTGAAACCAGCAGTTTCCAACTAAGCGCCGGAATGTCCGGTGGCTCGCTCGAAGACGTTGAGAAGGAATATATGCTCCGTGTCCTGGAGGAAACAGGATGGCAGAAAAAGCGCGCTTCCGAAATTCTCGGTATTGATCCATCCACGATCTATAGAAAGCTCCAGCGCTATGGAATTGACCCTCCGAAATAACGTAGCGTGCAGATAACCGAGTATCCATAAGCGCTTGTGGTCTTGGGCAAATGCACATAGCAAAATGCAAGAATTCTTGCATGATGCTTCTCTGAAAAAGCGCGATCTGACTAACGTGGATTTGTGTGAAACTCGCAAGTGAAAGAAACGCAAGAGATTAGGCGCATTAGCGAGAACGTGGCACATGCCTTGCGAGTAAGTGGCACAGGAAGTAAGTAAATCAAGAACCAAGAAACCTAAACGAGTATCGGAGGAACAATGTTGAAAGCATTCCGCACTAAGAAAGCCCAAAAGGGATTCACACTGATCGAACTTCTGGTGGTGATCGTCATCATCGGTATTCTTGCCGCTGTCGCGGTTCCGCGCTTCATGGGAGCGCAGGATCGTGCGCGAGTCGGAGCCGCGCGCGCTGATCTCGACCAGTTCAGACAGGCGCTGGGTATGTTTGAAATTGACTATGCAGACTATCCTGCAGCGCTGGCTATCGCCACCGCTCCGGCCACACTTGTGGATCCACAGGGTAATCCGTACATGTCCTTGCCGACAGGCGTAAACTTCGGCAGCTTTACCTATACGTACAACGGAGCAGCGACTCCGACCACGTATGGCATTGACGTCGTGTGCCTTGACAACGCGGGAACGACTCTGACTGCAACGCCGGACGGCGTCGTCGCGCAGTAAGCGGCACGACACGAATTTCAGGAGGAAGAAGGCAACGGCAGTCCCGCGAGACTGCCGCCCCCTGTTGAGAAACAGAAACCTCTGGATGCAACTCCAGAGGTTTCTGCGCTCTTCGGAGTCGGCAGAAATGGGTTCACTGCGCGGCAAGTTGCGACCTTTACTACGCACGATTCTGCAAACTTAAAGCGCTGCTTAAAGTGCGTGCTGACGCAAGTCCTTGCGAACCATGAACCGCAGGACTTTTCGTGCTTATGGCACGAGCCTTGCAAAAAGTTGCACTGACAAGAACTCCGTACTGGCATTTGAACTGCGCAAACATGGTCAAAGAAAGAATACTCGTCGTCGAAGATGAAGTGGACTACCGTGAGTACCTCAAGCGCTACCTTGAGGATCGGGGTTTCTCCGTGACGACAGCGGGAGACGGTGACACAGCAGTGGATGCATTCACTGAGGAGGAGTTTGATCTCGTGCTGCTCGATCTGCGTCTGCCCGGAAAAGACGGCGTTGAAATTCTGAAACAGTTCAAGTCACTGAACGCGGAAACGCAAGTAGTGATGATGACCGCTTACGGTCATGTGCAGAACGCGGTAGAGGCAATTAAGTCGGGCGCATTCGACTATGTCACAAAAGAAGAGATGATCGGCGACTCGTTGAACCTCACACTCACAAAGGCACTCGAGCAAAGTCGCTTGCGAAGCGAGAACATTCGATTGAGGAAGGAAATCGCAGAGAAGTATTCCTTCGGCAATATCGTCGGTAAGTCGGCGGCGATGCGTGAGATTTTTCAGAAAGTTGTCAGAATTGCGCCTTTCAACAGCACGGTACTGATCAGCGGCGAATCAGGAACCGGCAAGGAAATGGTTGCCCGCCTAATTCACCTTCATAGTCAAGCGCGAAACCAGCCTTTTGTTACAATTAACTGCGCGGCAATTCCGGAAACACTCCTTGAATCTGAACTCTTTGGCTACGTGAAGGGAGCGTTTACCGGGGCAACACGTACAAAGAAGGGTCTGTTTGAAGAGGCAAACGGTGGCACTCTCCTCTTGGACGAAATCGGAGAATTGCCTCTTTCTCTACAGGTGAAACTACTTCGAGTGCTGCAGGAAAGCAAAATTCGACGACTTGGAGACAACGCTGAAATCGAGATCGAGGTTAGAATCCTCGCCGCTACGTCACGCAATTTGGTAAAGGACGTGCGCGACGGAGCATTTCGGGAAGATCTCTTCTATCGCCTGAATATCATCCCAATTTACATGCCGCCGCTGAGGGAAAGGCCCGAGGATATTCCCCTATTAGTGCACCATTTCTTGAAGCGGTTGCTTCACGGACGTGCGCCGATGGATGTGTCTCATGACGCGATGCAAGCTCTGATGCAACATTCCTGGCCGGGAAACGTGCGCGAGCTGCAGAATATCATCGAACGAGCGGTTGTCTTGTCTGAATCAAATACGATCTCTGTAGACTCGCTGCCGACTGAATTCCTTCGCAACGGGGAGCAGTTTCGGATTTTCATCCCTGAAGAGCAACTGAGCATTAAGCGAACTCTATCCGAGCTTGTGCCACGTATTGAGCAGGAGCTTATTCTGCGCGCACTAATGAAAACGCAGAACAACCGTACTCATGCTGCGAAGCTGCTGGAAATCTCGCACCGCTCTCTCTTGTATAAATTGAAAGAATACAACTGCCGATAAAGGTGGAGGTTACTGAGAAATGAATCGTCGTTTGCCAATCAGTGTTTGGATGCTGGCGAGCGCACTGCTAAGTGTGATTGTGTGGCTGGGATGCGAGCAAAAGGGTGAACTCAGTCCGTCCAGCGCCAACCGGCAGGTGCTCACCTATATTGATACGGTTATCGTAAATCCGCCAACGTTGCGGCCGAGTGAAATGGCCACGATTGAGGCCAGAATCCTCAACGAGAGCAATGAGCCGGCGCAGGGTGAAGCTGTTAAATTCACCGTGAATCGCGGCGCACTCGCGCAAGGACGTCCCGACACCACGATCAATACTGATCAAAGTG
>JAGVEU010000469.1 GCA_020057985.1 Calditrichota bacterium
ATTCGGGCAAGCAAGACGGAGACTGTGGCGCGCGCTATCGAATCACTTGCAGTGCGAGGCGCTCCGGCTATTGGTGTTGCCGCCGGATATGGGGTCGCTCTTGCAGCGCGAAGCGCCTCAGCATCTCCGGATCGGATTCATGCAGCAATTGAACGACTGCGGCGAACTCGTCCCACCGGCTACAACTTGTTTCATGTCCTAAACCAGATGTCGGAAACGGCTTCAAAGAAGAGCATAAACCTCTCGCAGTCGCTCACTCGGCAAGCTGAGCGAATTCATCACGAAGATGCCCATTCCTGTTTGGCTATGGCTCGCAATGGCCTATCGCTGTTCTCCAGGAGCGAGTGTGTATTGACTTACTGCCATACCGGAGCCCTTGCCACAGGTGGGATTGGAACGGCTCTCGGTGTGATCAAACATGCATTTCTCAAGAAGCGAGTCGCTGAAGTATTTGCTTGCGAAACCAGACCTATCGGCCAAGGAGCGCGGCTTACGGTTTGGGAATGTGCGCGGCTGGGCATACCAGTTACATTGATTTGCGACAACATGATCGCTGCGCTCATGCAGACCGGAAAGGTGGATCGTGTCCTGATCGGAGCAGATCGAATTGCTCGCAACGGGGACACGTCCAATAAGATCGGATCCTTTGGTCTGGCCACTCTCGCTCGGGCGCATAGAATTCCGTTTCATGTCGTTGCTCCCACTTCAACTTTCGATCTGTCACTTCGCTCTGGAAAGGATATTCGCATCGAGTTGCGAGATCCGCGTGAAATCACCCGCACAACACCCGGTCTTGACAAAGTGAAAGGGGTGAAAATCTGGAATCCCGCCTTTGATGTAACACCGGCGCGATTGGTGACAAGTTACGTGACTGATTTGGGTGTGATCCGTCCGCCATTCAAGTGGTGACTGTTGCGACGGTTCACTGTTTGCACATATTAAGGAGACTATCCATGAAGAAAACAATCCTTCTCCTATCCACATTCGCGGTTGCTGCGTCTCTGTTTGCCGGAAGTTATGAGTTGACTAACGCCAGACTCTACAGAAAACAGAACGAGCCCATCAAGGCACTCAAGTACTATGATGAAGAGATCCTCAAGGTTCCGGGAGATCTCGAAGCACAATTTGAACGAGCGGAGCTGCTCGGCGAAATTGCGATGGATTCTACGAAGCGTGATATCGCCTTACAGATAACTACCGACAAGTCTAATCCCACCAGAGAGCTGCTTCAGAAAATGGTTACCGGATTCGCCGATGCACAAAAAGCGAAAGCCGCTGACGACGAAAAGACCGTTAAGAAGCTGAAGAAGAAAATTGACAGGATTCTTGCCGAGGTCTGGGATGTCTACTATTTCAAAGCTGTTCATGACGATTCCGCTTATGTGAAAGCCTCAGAAGGCGGCGGCAAAGGGCTGGAATCTAATGCCATGCTGGAATCCGCCTTGAAGCACCTTGACATTGCTATCATGTTGATCCCTGAGAAGTGGAATGCTCACGGGTTGAAGGCGCAGATCCTCAACAAACTCGATCGTATGCAGGAATCAACGGATGAGTGGAAGCTGGCTCTGAAGTACATCGAACTCTCCGAGATGTCGAAGAAGGATTCTGAGAACTACCAGAAAGCTGTTGGCGTGATTCGCGAGAACCTCCTGCAGAATTACTACACGCTGAAACAGTTCGACAAGACCATTGAAAAGGCGGATGAGATTCTCGCCAAGGAACCGCAGGATTTCTTTGCCATTCAGTTGCGAGCGTTCGCACTGGCTGAGATGGCAAGTGACACGAACCTGAATCAGATGCAGCGTAATGCGTACAAATTGCAGGCCATAAAAGCCCTCAATGAAGCCAAGACGACGCGACCCGATGATGCCGCAATTGTCTACTATATTGGACAGTTCCACCTTCAGCTCGGAGATACTGCTTCCTCCATTGCTGCATTCAATGACTACTTGAAGATTGATTCAACAGATGCTACTGTTATCTTCAATCTTGGCGTGCTCTATCTTGAAGGCGGCTCCTTTGTCAACACCGAGAAGGCGCGGGATACCTTCAAGAAACTAACGCATTTTCACCCGGACAATGCTCCGGCTTGGATCAACTATGGTGTGGCGCTTATTCGACTCGGAAAAAACGAAGAGGGCAGAGCCGCGGTGGAAAAGGGCAAGGCGCTGAGCGGAAAGTAGCCAGTCGTTTTGAGTTCTCATGACGCACTGACAATCCCGCGGCACATTGCCATCATTATGGATGGAAACGGTCGCTGGGCGAAGGCACGTGGACTTCCGCGAACGGCAGGCCATCGGGAGGGAGTGAAAGCAGCGCGCGAAATCGTCCGCGCTTGCGGAGAACTGGGAGTTGAAGTGCTGACACTGTACGCATTCTCCCATGAGAATTGGAAGCGTCCCAAAATCGAAGTCAGCGCACTCATGAGCTTGTTGGTGGATACGATCTCTTCCGAAGTGGATTCTCTCATGGAGAACAATGTGCAACTTCGTGTGATCGGAAGACTCAAAGAACTATCCCTCATCCCGCGTCGCGCCATTCAGCGAGCGATCAAGATGACTGAGCGGAACTCGGGCTTGATTCTGAATATTGCACTGTCTTACGGAGGACGGCAGGAGATTCTTGATGCCGTCTCAGAGATTATCCGAACC
>JAGVEU010000057.1 GCA_020057985.1 Calditrichota bacterium
CCTCTGAAGTCCACGTGCGCAGGTGAATGCCGTTGGTGACGTAGCTGATGGGGATTTCGTCATGTGGGAGACTCGGCCAGCTTTCCTCCCAGAGTCCCTTCGACACATCGGCGTGCAATCGGCTTACGCCATTCGCATGATCCGCAGTGCGCAAGGCGAAGATCGCCATGTTGAACAACTCACCGGACACGCCCGGTCTTCGGCTTCCCATGGCCAGCAATTCGTTTCGAGGAATGCCGAGCGAAGCGTAAAGATGCGACAAGTACTTATCCATCAAGTCCGGCGGAAATTGGTCTATTCCTGCCGGAACCGGAGTGTGTGTCGTAAACACGGTTCCGGTCGAGATCAGTTGCACAGCTTCTGCGAGCGACAGTTTGTATTTTTTCATCGCTCTTGACAGGCGAGCGATCTGTATGAATGCGCTGTGCCCTTCGTTCATATGGCAGACTCGTGTCCTGATTCCAAGACTGGTGACCATCTCAACGCCACCCATGCCAAGCACAAGTTCCTGTTGAATCCGCGTTTCCTTGTCTCCGCCATAGAGTGTATGAGTAATCGAGCGATCCGCGTCACTATTCTCGGGCAGGTCTGTGTCGAGGAGAAAAAGTGGCACGCGCCCGACCTGTACTTTCCATGCACCGACGAAAACAGTTCTTCCGGGGAAGCTAAGAGCGATCTTCAAGCGATTGCCTTGCTCGTCCAGAACCGGAGCGATTGGCAGCGAGTAGAAATCGTTCTTGGGATAGAGTTCAGTTTGTGAGCCGTCGAGCGACAGTTGCTGCTGAAAGTAACCCTCACGATAAGCAAGCCCGACACCGACCAGCGGCAATCCGAGATCCGAGGCAGACTTCAAGTGATCTCCGCTAAGCACTCCAAGTCCGCCGCTGTACACCGGCAGACACTCGTTGAGGCCATACTCCATAGAGAAATAAACAATCTGCTTCTCCTCTCTCGCCCCGCACATTTTCTCGTACCAGCTTGGCTCTTTCAGATACTGCTCAAGGTGGCTGACGCATCGCTGGTAATGCTCGCGAAACTCCGCACTGCTCGCTGAGTCCTTAAGTCTTTCCTGCGAGATCTCCCGAAGTATCCGTGCCGGATTGTGACCGGTGGATTCCCAGAGTTGTGAATCGAGTTCACGGAAGAGAGCTTCGAGGTCATGATTCCATGTCCAAAGAAAATTGTAGGCGAGATCTCTGAGCCCGAGCAGCGAATCGGGCAAGACTGGAATAACACGAAAGGTGGCGAGTGGTTTTACCTTCATAACTCTATATTGTCAGTATTGAATGAGGCTGTATGGCGCAACAAATGTGCCCAATCCATCAGCGAAGCTATCTCAAAACCGAGAATCTACGCATCAAAGTTACCTAATACAAGAGAGGGCCCCGCAGGACCCTCTTCGATCCGAAAGTCCGAGTAGGGCTAACGTAAGAGGAGCATTTTCCTCATCTGTGTAAACTCACCGGCTTCCATCCGATAGTAGTAGATGCCTGTTCCGAGTTGTGATGCATCGAAGGTCAGCGAGTAATTTCCCGCTTCCTGTCGTCCCTCAAGTAGCACGGCAATTCTCTGCCCGAGCACATTGAATACTTCGAGCTTTAATTCAGTATTGCGCGGAAGTCCATAGCTGATTGTTGTCGTAGGATTAAAAGGATTGGGATAATTCTGCCCGATATAAAATTCCGTTGGAATCGTATGTTGCAAAGGATCAGCGGCCAAATCTACTGTGATCCGGTAGTGGTTGGAGCTATCGGCTGCACCGCCTTCATAGATTGCTTTGATCCAGAAGTTATAGCTTCTGCTTTGCGTCACCGCATAGTGATAGAAAGTGTCGGTAACCGTTGTTACTCGGCCAACTCCACCAAGCCAGACCTCGTAGCCTGTTAACGCATCGAGCGGAGTGCTTGTCCTTCCGCGGCTGACAACTTCGGGTGCAGTCCATGACGGACGATCCCAATATAACCGAATCTCCGGCACCGAGCGGTCAAATACGCCATCGAGATTTCTTGCCGGATCAAGTCTGTAGAGTTGGAAATTCAGAATCGTAGTGCTGTCGGGTCTAACCACGAAGTTGTTAGCCTGCCCGATCTCATAACCCGCATAGGTAACGGTCATGGAATAGGTATTCGCAACCACATTCTGAATCTGATAAGTGCCTGTAGCATTGGGATGAGCCGTATAGGATCCAAAGGTTAGTGTGATCTGCGTCATATCGGGCAGTGTCGGAACCATCGTAACCTGCCCTTGCACAGTGCCAAAGCCCGTAACAACTCCCGTTGTGAACCGAATCGCTGTTCCCGCCTGAATCTCAAAGTGATGCGGATCATAGGAACCGTCAAAAACAACCTGAATTCCATCATCACCAGCCGGAGACTCGATTCCGATTGTCGCATCTGCATCAATACCGCCTCCGGGACCCACATAGTCTATCTGTTGCCATTGGAGAACGATCTCGTTGTCGTTCGTGAGCGTGGGCCGCGTGGCGATGTCATAGATCACAATCTGACCGGTGACGTGATTGGAAGTGGGATTGTAGTGTGAGACTCCGTGATACTCAACAATAAACCGTCCATTCGCGGCATCATGGTAGTAGGCAATGTCACCGCCTCCGCCCTGCGGATTCTGCG
>JAGVEU010000164.1 GCA_020057985.1 Calditrichota bacterium
CAGTCCCTCCATGGAGAAGGGCGATGTTGTCAAGTTGCTGACAGGCGCTCGGATTCCAGACGGCGTCGAGGCTGTAGTCATGAAAGAGTACGCTGAGGAGAAGGATAACTCAGTCTTGCTGAGGAAATCAACTCATTCAGGCGAAAATATCCGACGCAAAGGCGAGGAGTTTCACACAGGCGATGAAGTCCTACCAAAAGGAACACGAATCACTCCTTCAGTAGTCGGTGTCATTGCTGCGATGGGACATGCATCTTTCACGGTCTACAGAAAACCGCGCGTGGCACTCATCGCGACCGGCAATGAACTTGTTGAACCCGGACAGCCGCTCGCTTCCGGACAGATCTACGACTCCAATTCTGCCGCGTTGGCTGCAGCGCTGAAAGCCATGCGAATCATGTCGACAAGCATTGTTCGCCTGCCAGATGATCTTGCCACACTCAAGATAGCTCTTTCCAGAGCGCTGAAGGAAGCCGATGTTGTAGTAACGATCGGCGGAATCTCGGTGGGGGACACTGACTTCGTCAAAGAAGCCTGTATGCAATTGGGGGTGTGCACTCATTTCTGGCGCGTAGCTATTAAGCCGGGGAAGCCAAACTATTTTGGCACGTACAATGACCCAGACGGAGCAGCCAAACTTGTATTCGGTTTGCCCGGCAATCCCGTTGCAGCGCTGGTCTCGTTTCACCAGTTCATAAAACCGGCGCTGTGTAAAATGATGGGAGCGGAGGATAACGCGATTCGAACACTCCATGCTATTCTTCGCAACGATCTGGGAAAGAAGCCGGGACGCCTTGAATTTGTCCGCGCTAATCTTGTTCCGCAAGATCATACACTCACGGTCATGCCACTTAAAGGAAGAGAGTCACACTTGATCGGCAGCATCGCCAAAGCAGATTGTCTGATCCATTTCCCTGCTGACAAGAGTCATCTGGCGAAAGGCGCACATGTCATAATTGAGTTTCTGGACTGGAACTCATGATCGAGTGGACACTGCTGGAGCTGGTCGGGATCTCAGTAATCATCTTCTTCGTGGCTGCGCTCTATTCTTCCGTCGGGCACGGAGGAGCATCAGGCTATCTGGCAGTGCTGTCGTTTTTCTCCATCGCACCTCAACTCATATCCACCACAGCCCTTGTGCTGAACGTTCTTGTGTCAGGAATTGCGTTCTTCTCCTTTGCGCGCGGCGGGCATTTTTCAATCAGACTGACATGGCCGTTCATTGCAGCTTCGATCCCTGCGGCATTTCTCGGCGGCATTCTCAAAGTGGCAGATCACACGTATTACTTGCTGCTGGCACTCGCATTGATTGTTGCGGCAGTGCGGCTTGTCAGACTTGGGGTTTCTACTGAGGGTGCAATGATGCGGGAACTCACTCTGCGGGTTGCTCTGCCAACGGGAGCAGGAATCGGTTTGCTGTCGGGAATGATCGGAATCGGTGGGGGGATTTTTCTGAGTCCGCTGATGCAGTTCATGCGTTGGGCAGACATCAAGCAGATCTCGGCAACCGCTGCCTGCTTCATTCTGGCCAACTCACTGGCAGGGCTTGCCGGACGCACAACAAACACATCATTTCATATCGGCTCACTCTGGATTCTGCTCATCGCCGCATTCGCCGGCGGTTGCTTCGGTTCATACACGGGAGCGCGAATTCTCTTGTCATTGACCTTGCGTCGCATTCTCGCCATCGTTCTTCTGCTCGCCGCCCTCAAATTGGTCATTACCGCCATCTGAGCAGCTGCTCCGCCGAGCAGGGTCATCCCACAGAGTCACACAGCATTCGCACACTCAGACCTTGCCGCAATCTCACGCCCCGTGCTTCACGCCCTTCTGCACCCACTTCTTGCCGATAATAAGCCCAAGCGGCGAAATCAGCGCAATGAATCCGTAGATCAACCACATTGTGCCGCTGTCATGTATTCCGCCCTCGGGAATGAACTTGGCAATCATGGCGCCGGAATAAAAACCTGTTGTGGTTTTGGCCAGGAACCAAGGTATACCCGCCAAACCCATGTAGGCGCCAACTTGTCCGGCCGGCGCGAGATTGGCCACATATTCCAGAAACCGGCTTGACCAAACTGCTTCTCCAAAGGAGAACAGAATTACGTAGACAATGAGCGTCCAGAGCTGAGGACCGGGAACCAGAATGAACGTGGTCACTGCGGAGATGGCAGTGCCTACAATCATCATGTTGACGATATTCACCTTGCGTGTGAGTGCGGCAATAAGCGGAACGAAGATCACGATGATGACCGGATTAAGACCCTGAAACCATTCATAACGAGCGCCGATATTCTCCGGGAAGCAGCGTATCACATAATCAGGCAAGGTGAGAAACTGATGCGCGAAGAGTGTTCGCACCGGCAGTAAAACGAAAATGAAGAAGATAAACCGCAGATCGAGAAACGGAAGTTCCTTAGTCTTCTCCCAGAGCGTGCGACGATCGGTTTCCTGAGATTTGACATACTCGACGACACGATCCCGCTGCTCGATTTTCTTGGTAAAGAAGAGCAGATTTCCCGCCACCATGATTCCGGTGACGCCAATCATCGCCCAGAACACTCCAGAG
>JAGVEU010000388.1 GCA_020057985.1 Calditrichota bacterium
ACTTCTTCCACTACGGGGACTGTCGTTGGGAATTTGGGAACGGTTCTTCGAACGACAAACGGCGGTGCAACGTGGGTGGCTCAGTCGAGTGGGGTCACTGATTTCATTCGACAAGTGTATTTTACTGATGCGAATACTGGGACTGCCGTAGGAATGAATGGGATGATTGTGCGGACAACAAACGGAGGAACGACGTGGACAGGTCAGACAAGCGCGACGAGCGAATACCTTCTTGGAGTCGTTTTCAGTGATATCAATGCCGGTGTGGTGGTAGGTACATCGGGCACAGTCCTTCGCACGACAAACGGTGGTGCTACATGGACAAGTGAGTCCAGCGGGACCTTCAACGATATCTATAGTATTTCCTATGCCAGCAACACATTCAACGTGGTGGGCGATTATGGGTTGGCGCTTCGGTATTCAACTGTCCAAAACCAGCCAACTGTTGTGACGACTGCTGCTTCATCCGTGTCGTCAAATTCGGCAATACTGAATGGCAGCGTCAATCCGAACGGATTGTCTACGACCGCCAGTTTTGAATGGGGGACAATCGCTACGCTATCCCCCAGCAGCACTACACCGTCTCAGTCCGTTGGCTCAGGAATGTATGCAGTAGCTTTGGCAGCGAATCTGACTGGCCTGACCCAGGGCACAACATATTACTTCCGAGTGGTGGGACAGAATAGTTTCGTCACACAGAGAGGCTCGATTGTCAGCTTTACGCCGGTTGCCGCGGTGCCAACGATTGCAGTCTCTGCTTCATCGCTGGCGTTCGGGACCGTAAGTACTGGGACCAGTGCCCAGAAGACATTCACCGTGAGCAACTCCGGCACGGCAACGCTGAATGTTTCAAACATCACAAGCAATGATGCAGCGTTTGCCGCAAATCCGGCAAGCTTCTTCATCGCCTCTGGTGGAGGTGCACAAACCGTGACTGTAACGTTTGTCCCCGGAGCAGCGCGAACATATAGTGCTACCCTCTCTGTGACGCACGATGCAAGCGGCAGTCCGTCCCTCATCAGTCTCACAGGCACGGGGAGCGGATCAGCGGTGATATCCCTCCCGCAGTCTTCTATCTCATTCGGATCTGTCAACCTTGGCAGCTCAACTTCGAGGACGCTTACTGTGACAAATTCCGGGAACATTGCGCTTATTGTCACGAACATAACAATCAGCAATAGCTTCTTTGCTGTCAGCCCAACTTCGTTCACACTCTCGCCGGGTGCATCACAGACACTCACTCTCACCTTCACACCAACGAGTGGAGGAGCAGCTCCGGGTGCCTCGCTCGTTTTCGTTTCAAATGCTGCTTCCAGTCCAACATTCACGCTTTCAGGTACCGGGGAGACGCGGCTTTCCGCATCCTCAACGCAAGCGGGACGGTTCTCTAGCGGAATTCCGCCTTCGACTTGGGTGCTTATGAGCGTCCCCTACAAACTCGATGACGCTGCAGCTGGCATTTTGTCGTCTCAACTAAGTGGCCAGAATCCGTGGGTGATGTACACATACCAGAATGGTCAGATGATTGATTATTCCCAAAAGAACGACGCATTCGCCGTCTTGAGAGGGATATGGTTCAAGACGATTGTGAAAAGCAGTTCGTTTAACCTTAGTTTCGGATCAGGTGATCAGATCGGCGGGTCCTCCTACCCGGTGACAGTCTCGACCGGCTGGTCGCTTGTCGGACCGCCATTCCATTCAGAGGAAGCAAGCTGGACACCGGTGAACACAACTCCCGGATCGGCCGGAATCCGTGTTTACAAGTACTTGCATGAAAGCAGCGGATGGCAACTGCTCAATCCAACGGTAGAAAGAATGAAGCCGTATGGCGGCTACGCTGTCTACAACGGAACGGGCGCCCCAGCGACGTTTACGTTTGTTCGTAGCGGCCCATTGACAAGCATTCAGGAGTGGCAAGCAGGCGACGGCTGGTATGGTGTTTTGGCGATTGGAGAGACTAAGCTCAGGATTGGTCAACATAAGCTGGCATCTGCGGGAGAGGACGGACTCGATTATCCCATGCCTCCGCCGCGGCCCGAAGCTCAAGAGATACCCGCTCACTTCGCCGGTAACCTCTGGAGCGACATACGGCCGACAGGAATAGGCGAAGTCCTATGCTGGAAAGTTGTGATCGACCCGAGAACAGCAAACTCCATCAGGGTGACCGATCGGATGGACATTCCAGAGGGGTTCAAGATCGTAGTGCAGGGCATTCCCTACCTGGGCCCTGTCGATATGACATTGAGGGATTCGATTGCGCTGCCGACAATAATGCAGGGAGTGTACACCGTTACTGTGCTGGCCGGTAGTGCTGAGGCAATAGCAGAGAAAATTGCGCCTCGCGAGCCGATGATCCTGCAAAACTATCCGAATCCATTCAACCCAACGACCTCGATCCGCTATCAGATCGCGAGCGAGTCGGCTGTCTCTCTCCGGATATTCAACTCACTTGGCGAGGAGATCACAACATTGGTGAATGGTCCACATCGGCCCGGCTTCTATGAGGTGCAATGGGACGGTCGGAATGCGATGGGTAGCTCAGTCTCATCGGGCATCTACTATTGCGTGTTGAAGGCTGGAGGCTATGTGGCTGCGGCGAAGGTGGTTTTGTTGAAGTGAGGAAACAAAGGAAATTGTCTACCTGCCGGGACTGAAAATCCATGTGTCGGGGGTTCTCCGCCAAGAAGCGTGGCGGACAGGGATTCCCTCCCCGTTCACCAGAAACGCCGAGCATTAGCTCGGCGTTTTGCGTTTAGGCGCAGTCCTGAGCGGAATCCCGACCGCTCTTTTGAGGGGAGGGAGCCAAAGGGGCTAAGGGCTGTCCACTCCAGGAACCCGATCGAGAGCTGGGCTTTTCTTTGGTGCGCCTGGCTAGATCGAAATCCAGATTTCTGCGCATACGAAATGAATTTGAGGTGCTATTTTAATACCTTCAACGAGCATTCTAACATCGTATGACTCAAGGAATCCTCGCTCTCATTGCATTCACCCCCATTTTGCTCATCTTGGTTCTGATGGTCGGATTGCGCTGGCCGGCTACAAAATCGATGCCGGCAGCCTGCATGGTTGCATTTCTCCTCGCGGCTTTTGTCTGGAACACGCCGACGAACTACCTGGCAGCCGCGACTGTCAAGGGGATCAACTCGGCCCTCGAAATCCTCACAATCATCTTTGGTGCTCTTGTCCTTCTCTTCACACTCCGCGAGGCAGGGGTGCTGGTGGCGATCAATCGTGGATTCCGCAGCATCTCAATGGATCGTCGTGTGCAGGCTATTCTCATTTGCTGGCTTTTTG
>JAGVEU010000476.1 GCA_020057985.1 Calditrichota bacterium
CCGCCAAGCTTCTTGTGGAGCCGGGGACACGAATCAGATCGCCGAAGGTTGCGATGGTGACGTCCGGCAATTGTGCGAGCCCAATTCCACGATCAATGAAATCATTTGCCGTTACGCACACCGGGCATCCGGGACCGGATAGAAGGCGGATTTCCGGCGGTAATAGGTCAGGCAGCGCAAAACGGTAGATTGCTGCTGTATGTCCGCCGCAAATTTCCATCAAGTTGATCGAGCGTCCAAGAATCAGATGCGAGATCTCATTTGCAATTCGACGCACAACCTCCTGGTCTCGGTAGGGAGCAAGAGTCTTCACAACTCAGGATCCACTAATTCACGGAGGAGTGCGAGAGTGCGCTCGGCTTCCTGCTCATCAAGAACTTCAAGCGCATAGCCCGCGTGAACAATGACATATTCACCGACTCGCGCTTCAGGAGTCAGTGTGAGCATGATCTCCTTGCGTGCGCCACCGAACTCCACCGTTCCTGTCTGGTCGCGCCGCTCGAGTATTTTCATAGGAATTGCAAGACACATGCTGTCATCCGTTCTGCGCGTTGGCAATAACTGCTTGTCCCAAAGCAATGCCACCATCATTGGTGGGAACCTGCTTATGACTGAGCACTCGAAATCCAAGGCTTGTAAGCGATTTTTCCATCCGAGTCAACAAGTAGGCATTCTGAAAACACCCTCCGCTGAGAGTGATCGAATCAAGATTTGTTCGCTCTCGGACCACAAGACATGTCTGAACGAACCCTTCCACGAGTCCGTCATGGAAACGCTTGGAGATCACGCTCAGCGGCACTCCTGAATCCAGATCTTCAACAAGCGCGAAAAACATCGGAACCGGAGAGAGAGTCACTTGATCCTCTGTTTGTGAAAGCATGAAGTGATAGGAAGACTCCGGCTTCGCAGCGAGGAGCCATTCAAGCTGCATTGCCGCCTGACCCTCAAATTGCCGCCGAAAGCCAAAGGAAACGAGGGCAGATACTGCATCGAATAGCCGGCCCACGCTTGATGTTTTCGGAAAGGCGTGGTCTCGAAGATTCCGATTCAGCAGTGTGGCAATTGCTGAACCTCCGACGTGCTGTTCAAGACCCGCGAGGAAATCAATGGGCAAGTCAAACATGGAATCGCCGTAAACCTCATATAACCATGCGAGCGCCATTCGCCACGGTTCCTTTGCCACTCGCTCGCCACCAAGCAGTGGAACCTCCTGCAAATGCCCGACGCGGTTGAAGGACTTTGCATTGCCGACCAAGATTTCGCCGCCCCAGATACTGCCATCAAGGCCATATCCCGTTCCGTCCAGCGCAAGTCCAATGGCCGGTTCAGTTATGCCGTTTTCGGTAAGACATGAAACATGATGTGCGTGGTGATGCTGGACTTTGACCAAAGGGATACTGCGCTCTGTAGCCCACTCTGTGGCAAGACGGGTTGAGGCATAATCGGGATGCGTATCGCAAGCAATGAGTTCCGGAGTTGCATGAAACACCTTCAAAAAGTGCTCAAGAGCGGAATGCTGAGCTGCAAGCGCATGTTCGTTGTCCAAATCGCCCAAGTGCTGCGAGAGCAAAGCCGAATGATCTCTGCCCAGACAGAAAGTGTTTTTCATCTGCGGCCCGAAAGCCAAGGTCTGTACACGGAATTGCACTGGCACTTGAATGGGTAGCGGAACATACCCTCGGGATCTCCGCAAGATCCGCTGAGATCCATTCACAACGCGAGTGACGGAATCATCGGCAAACATGTGAATCTCACGGTTGTGAGTCAGGGCAACGTCGGCGATTGCGCTCATTCGGCGGATGGCATCTTCTACCTTATAGGCAATCGGCTCTTCGCTGCAGTTGGCGCTGGTCATGACCAAGGGAAAGCCGCATTCGGCAAGCAGAAGGACATGAAGAGGTGAGTAAGCAATCATGCCGCCGAGCGCTGGATTGTCCGGGGCTACCGACGACGCAGCAGGGCAGACGGGCTGCTTAGGCAGAAGCACAATAGGAGCACAAGGAGAATAGATTAGCTCCAGTTCAGCCTCTGTTGCGAAACACCACTGCAAGAGCGATTCCTGCGAGGGAAACATGACCGCCAGTGGTTTCTCTTCACGATGCTTACGCCTGCGGAGTTCGCGCACTGCGGCATCATTGCGGGCATCACACGCAAGATGAAAGCCCCCAACGCCCTGAATAAGCGCAATCTTGCCAGATCTCAAAGCTGAGACCACCTGAGCGATGTCGTCATTCTCTTCTGCAGCGTTTGCGGGGAACTCAAGAACCATGAGTTTGGGGCCGCATTGAGGACATGCAATTGGCTGAGCATGAAACCTGCGATCCACCGGGTTTTCATATTCAGCATTACACTCAGAGCACATGGCAAAGCGGCTCATCGTGGTCAAGGGCCGATCATAAGGAACATCCTCGATGATCGAAAAGCGCGGGCCGCAGTTCGTGCAGTTAATAAAAGGGTAGTGAAAGCGTCGGTTCTTTGGATTCTCCATTTCCTTCCGGCAGTCGGGACACAGTGCCAGATCAGGGCTAATCTGCGTAAACGGCTGCGCGAGAGCTTCGCTCTGAATGATCTTAAATTCAGAATACTGCTCAGGAGGAACAGCATTCACCTGCAGTTGATCAATTCTTGAAGCAATCGGAGCGTGTGTGCGAATGTCTTCAATGAAGGACTGTAACTGATTTCCGTGACCCTCAACTCTGATCAGAACTCCGTGGCTGTTGTTTTGAACGAACCCGCGTAACGAGTGCTTGTTAGCGAGCGAGAAAATGAACGGTCGAAAGCCGACACCCTGCACAATACCGGAGATTCTGATCTCTAAGTGCTGATTGCAGACAAAAAAATGTTCGTCTGCCGTATCACAGTAAGTAAATTGAGATGCCATGCCTTGCTTGTCAGAATTCATGAGTAAGTAAAGAAACTCGGTCAATAGTGACGCGCCAATTTGTGGAGATGCACTCTAATTCTTTTCTGGTGATCTGATTCAGCCGAACTAATCTTTCTCCGAAGAGGGCAGATAGAAAAAACGGTGCAGTCCCCTGCACCGCTAATATAGCAAATATTTGGCCGAAAAACAAGCAATCTACAGCCCAAGGAACTGGATTCCCGCGCCACAGACCGCTATGACAAAACCAGCGAGAGCGTGAGAATACCGTTCCATTTTCTTCTGAGGCAGGAAAGCCAGGCCGCGCAGGGACGCATATACAAGCGCAAGCATAGTCCCCACTGTGAAGAGGCTGAAGGTCATGGCAACTGCGAATACACTGAAGGCATCGGCACGGGCGGCGGGATACATGAGCACTGGAATGAGCGGCTCACAGGGACCTAAAACAAAGATAGTGAAGATTACCCACGGAGTGATGTTGGAATCGGTCTCGTGTCCCGGATGTGTGTGGGTAATACTCCCGTGCGAATGAGTCAAGGAGGAGCGCTTCTTCGCCGCATGTCTAATACCCCAGATCATATATGCGATTCCAAAACCAAGCAAGAGCCATCCGGCAACATTTCCGCGAACGGACTCCAATTCGCCGAGCCTTAAGACTTCAATTCCAAAGAACAGTCCGATCGCACCAATGATGATCGAACTCAGCACATGTCCGATTCCGCTCAATGCCGTGATCGCCATTGCACGGCGGTTTGACCAATTACGAGCCTTGGCCATAGCTACGAACGGGATGTAATGATCCGGGCCGAGTATTGTGTGGATGAATCCGACCGTCGCGGCGGTTCCGAGAAGAAACCAGAGTTCAAGAGTTACTGGCGGCATGGCGAGGATTAGTGTCGCTTGCTTGGATTAAAGGCAAAATCTCCAGCGGTCATGAACTCGGGCACGGGATAAATTCCTGCTCCGCTACACAGCGGACACGGATTCTTGTCCTCCTTGCGCACTTCGATGAGACCGGTACCGTGACAAGCATAGCATTCATGTTCGAGCGCATCCCTGCCCCTGCCATCGCAATAGGCGCAACGATGAGCATGATCGGGAGTGATGCAACGGTTGTCTACCCAGCCACGTCCGCTACATTCAGGACAGGTCTTGGGTTTGCCAGTCGGCGACGGTACAGATATTTTTTCGGTCATGATTTTCCTCCATTTTGTCTTGGATAATCCACTCTTTGATAAAACCGAGCGCATCTCCGACTGCCGCCTGCACGGGCGGAGTCATCTGCTCGCTCAACGTTTCAAGATCGGCAGCTTCAACAGCAAGCACATCCACTAAACTGGGCATTTCAAGCTCCAACTGTCTTCCCAGTTCCAGTGCGGTAGGCAAGCTAATCTGATGACTCGTAGTCAGGTGCTTTGATGGGGTGAACACACCCGCGGGAAAAGAGTGCAACGTGCCAGCTGCCACTTGCTCCGTGCGAATGGTGTCCACAATCAGAACTTTGCGTCGGTCAACAAGCAACTGCAGCAAGTGGAATCCGGCAACAGCAGCAAACTGAACTTCGACGTCATCCGGCAAATCACCCTGTTCCAAGAGTCTCTTTGCAATCTCGTAGCCGAAGCGGTCATCGCTGACGATTTCGTTGCCGAGGCAGAGAATGAGCCGCGGTTTCAGCAATTGTGTCTCGCGACTTGCACAATGTCGCCCGTGTCGGCGTCGTGTACGACCACCTCAAGCGGCATTTCACCGGGTAGCGTGTGCGTGGCGCAACCGAAGCATGGATCGTAGGCACGGAAAGCCATCTCGATGCGATTGAGAGTTCCGTTGGTGATCTCGACGCCCTTCCTAATCAGCCCTTCTGCCGCCTTCTTGATGGACATGGTGATCGGCGCATTGTTATTGGTTGTGCCCACAATTAGGTTTGCTTCAGTAACGATGCCGCGCTTGTCCGTCTTGTAATGATGCGTCAGTGTGCCGCGCGGAGCTTCGACAATGCCGACGCCTTCACCCACGAAGTTTTCGGGATGAGGCGGAATGTGAATCTTGTCGGAAGTGATCTCGTCATCCCTCGCCATCACCAGAGTAGTTTCACAGGCATTGATCAGTTCCACCACCCGCGCCCAGTGCGTGGCGAGAGTGGCGTTCACAGGAGTCCTACCGCTTTTATCTTTGGTTAGGGTTTCAAAGTAACGTTCGTATTCCGCTTGAGCCAACGGAGTCGTCATACCATCCGCCACATTCAGGCGCGAAAGCGGACTTGCCTTGTAAACGCCGGAATCCAAGCCATCCACGAAACCCTTCCAGCCGATTTTCTTGAGGAAAGGATACTTCAGATAGCTGTACGGCTCGACGTGTTCCGAAACATAGTCGAGATAGTCCTTCG
>JAGVEU010000477.1 GCA_020057985.1 Calditrichota bacterium
ATTCAGCAGATTGGCGATGATTTGCAGGGATTCATCTTCGCCTGCCATGACCAATCCCTTGCCCCGGTATTTCCATAAATCTTTAGCAATCGTCTTGGTCGTTCCGGCGGGAAGATTCAGTTCTTTCTCGGTTGCTTCTGCATTACCATATCTGTTCAGAGCGGCCTTGATCTTTCCGTCTCTATCCTGTTCCGGCGGGATGGAATGTCCACCGGCCACAACTACCTGATGGGCAATCGCAAGCGCCAACTTGATAGTGTCAGTTGCGCGAATTTTGTAGCGTTCATCGGAATTGGCTCCGGTCACGCTCATGCAGGATTCAAAGGTCACAACACGCGACATTTGACCATCGCGCACTTTTCGGTTCTTGCCGAAGCCCACCATAAACTCAAGCGAGGAATAATGCGTACCGAGTGGATCAGCATTCAAATTAAGAAGATATTCAGCACGCTCCGGACGATAGTGCGGCAATATAGATGCCCCGTAACAAATTTCCTGTGCCGAGCGCGTCGCCTCATGAGTCCAGGCATCAAACTCAACATGCTTGGCATAGGCAAAACCCGACAGGAATTCGCGAAGAATGCGTTGCCGCGCGGGGCCGTGCATCGTGCCCGTCAGCACCACAACTTGACCCTTGGCTTCTTTCAGCGCTTTGCCGATTTCTTCATCCGCCGTCAGCCAAGCGATGGGACGGGCTTCACGATCAGTTCGATTGATATGCGCGGGAGCCTGCAAACGGTCGGGATCATAGAGATTGAAGATCGCAAGCTGTCCGCGCGAATCGAGCTTACCCTGCGATAGCGGATGATCCGGATGCCCTTCGATCTTGATGGGTCTGCCTTCGCGGGTTTTGATCAATACGCCCGTTCCCGCAGTTCCCCCCATGGTGGATGCGTAGTAATTGGCGACACCGGGAATGATTTCTTCGGGAGCTTTGACATAGGGAATAATCTTGCGCGCGGGTCGCAATGCACAACCCGCTGTGGCAAAGACCATTGCCGCACCTGATAACTTCAAGAAATCCCGCCGGGATACGCCAGTCTCAGAACCTCCGCTGTTCTTGACTTTCAGTTCGACAAAGCCAGCCGCTTCCGAGATCAGATTGGGCTCACCGGTGAGCGAAAGCCGGTTGCCATGCTCGTGCTCGAGGTACTCCACCGGCTTGGCATAAAACTCCTCTCCCCGCAGCCGCTCGATGTTCGCATTACCGCGCAACTCTTCGAGCGTGCTCCAGTATTTCGGGAGTGCTAACTCAGATGGATTCTTATGTTCGTTTTCGTTCATTCAGGTATTGGCAGCGATGCATCTCTTTCGTCAGTACGACAGAACTCCGTTTTCATCCCTCATCCCTTACTGGTGACACGTATTACAGGATGTCGGAGCATTATTCTGCCGGTGACAGGTTAAGCAGTCCCCCATATTCAGCTTGCGGAATTGATAAACGCGCTCCATGGTCTCCACGGGGCCATGGCAATCGGCACACTGGAATCCTTTGGCAATGTGCCACTGGTGCGAGAAATAGGCATGATCCGGAATTTCGTGGATTCTCACCCATTCGATGGGCTTGCCGGCATTGTACGCTTCGGTCAGCTTAAGAATGTTCGGTTTGTTGACCGCGACCACACTGTGACAGTTCATGCAGACATTCAGCGGAGGAATCGTGGCATGTCGGGATCGCTCCACATTGGAATGACAGTACATACATGGAATATGATTGTCGCCCGCATGGATTTTATGGCTAAACGGAATCGGCTGTTCCGGCGAATATCCCTGAGTGCTCCAAGCGTCCCGCCACAAGAAATAGCCGAGCACCAGAAAAACCAGCATATAAAAAATGCCCAAGACGCGCCGACTCACTGGCCGACCTCGCAGATGGGCTTAGAACACTCTGAATACCAGTTCACAGACAGGGATTTCTCGCAGGGCAAAATGAAGGTGGAGTTGCTGCAAACGCCGATTGGCATTGCGTTCTGAAAAACTGGCAAAATATACAGGATTTATATTGGATATGCAAGGGCGGATTTCTAACAATTTCCTTGGTGAATACCCATACTTAAGAACCGCATCGAGTCTCCCATTTTTTAGATTAAACTTATACTTATTAACATCTTATTAAGCACTTTGTGTTTTTGTGATGATTCATGACCCGTAATTTCGCCGTCTTAGACCGTGAAATCGAGAGGCGATCCCTTGATTTTCCTGAACATAGAACATTTGTGGATCAGTTTGTCCGGTTTAATCTGCTTAGTCTTCGCGCGAACGTATGCACCTCACCGCTTTTGGGGGAATACTACGGCCGCCAACGAAGAGAGGCGGCCACCGGTCGCCTCTTTCAGCGTTTCAGCCTTTCTGCGTTTCAGCGTTTATCTAATGAGCACCATCTTTTTCGCATCGCTGAAGTTTCCGGCGTTGAGCTGATAGATATAGACACCGGAGGCGACGGCTACCCCGTGCGAGTCTTTGCTATCCCAGAACAGGCGATAGGCACCCGCCGCACGCACTTCGTCAGCCAGTGTGGCAACATGCTGACCGAGGGTGTTAAAGACCTTCAGCTTGACGTGTGTATTTTCCGGTAGATCGAATTTGATCTCGGTGTTTGGGTTGAAGGGGTTGGGGTAGTTTTGATAGAGGCGATAACTGCTCGGAATTATTTGAGGCGTGCTCTGTGACTTGCTTGTGCCCAATTGCCTCATAAGATTCTCTTCAAGTTCCAAACCTTGCGCCACTGATCTCACTGCCAGGCTTGCGGGAATTCCATGCAGTGAGTTTTCATCCAGCCCGCCGCCATTCTC
>JAGVEU010000056.1 GCA_020057985.1 Calditrichota bacterium
CAGTACATCTCTCACCCTAAATACACTTGGTCTAGTCTAAGGAAGGCATTTCCAGGCAAGTATGAACAGCCAGTTTCGCCCGTTCCCAATCCGGATAATTGGTTCCGCGCTCAGATTG
Source organism: Calditrichota bacterium (assembly GCA_020057985.1). Lineage (GTDB taxonomy): Bacteria > Electryoneota > RPQS01 > RPQS01 > RPQS01 > JAGVEU01. The sequence continues at coordinate 119 of JAGVEU010000056.1, forward strand.
TCATCCGAGATCATACCGTCCGCGTATTTCTCAACAATGCTGAAGCCCCCTGTCTTGTTGTCAACCAATTGAGCTCGCGAATGAATGGGTGGATTGGATTCTTTTTGGGAAGCGGTGCGGGTGGAGAATTCAGGAATCTTGAAGTATTCCCCTCCTCGGATGTAATAAAGAAGGAGTAATTGCTGGCTCTTTTCGCGAGTCTGCAGCTTTGCTTTTTTGTTTGCGGCCTAACCAGCGGCTACTAATGACATCAAACCGGGACGAGTTGTAGGCCGAGAGATTGAGCTTTTTTGTGTAGAAGACGCAGTTGTTGTTCTTTGACTTTTTGTTGATAGAGTTCGATACCCCGTTCGACGAAAGCGATACCTTTGGTCATTACTCTATAATAGATGACGGCAATTTTTCGGGCGGTAGCCTTCATTGCATGGAGAAATCCCTTCTTGGCTTTCATGCGTTTGAAGAAGGCAGAGAGAGCCGAGTGTTTGCTGGAAGAGATCGAGAGCGCTGCTTGGCGGAAGATCTGACCGGCACGGGAATTCTTTTTGATTCTCTTTCGCTTGTTGGACTTGCCAGATTGATGCATGGAGGGAGCCAGAGCAGCCCATGAGGCGAAATGTTTTTCTGTGCTCCAATGATCCTGCAAATGTACTCCGGTTTCTGCAATCAGTTCCAGAAGCGTCTTGTCAGAGAGTCCGGTGATTTGCGATGGATCGTTTCCGTCTGTCATTTTCATCAGTTTGCTATGCAAGTCATCGATCTTCGGCGCGTTATGGCGAATTGTTTTTGGCTGGGTGATCTTCGAAGGAGTGGGCATATCGTCGGTGTGTGCATTGAGTAATGCTTCAATTTGCTTATCACATTCGCCGATTTGAGTTTGGTAGAAGTTGTATGCACAGAGCGCTTGTTTGAGAGCAAAGATATGCTCTGGTTTATAGTTACCCTTGAGTGAAGCGACAACGCGATCGCGCTTCGTTTTGAGAATACTGTTTTCACAGAGACCGGCAAGGCATTCGGGATTGCGTTCGCCCTGGACAATGGCGCTCATGATACGCATGCCGCTCGCACCGTGCACCTGCGAGAGGACATTCTGCACTTTAATATTCATGAGGGTTAACGCTTTGTGCATGTGCTGAATGTGAGAGGACGCCATGGAGAGATGATCGGCGCGGAGTCTGGTATAGGTGCGCAATTGCCTTGTCACATCATCTGGAATGAAACAAGGTCGTAGGAGTCCGAAGGAATGCAATTGTTGTAACCATTGGCAATCCGCAACATCGGATTTACGGCCGGGGAGATACTTGACCTGCTTGCCGTTGACGAGGGTAACGGTGATGCCGGCCGCTTCGAGCATATCGAAAAACGTAATCCAATAGACTCCAGTCGCTTCCATGGCTACTGCAGCAATGTGATGCTCTTTGAGATAGGCGATTGCGTTGAGATAATCATCCGTGAAGGTACCGAATGATGCGACGTCGCAATCTTCAATACCGACAAAGATGGACTCGGAGCCGATATCAATACCGGCACAATGGGGATTGATTTTGGACAAGGAAGGCATAGGGTATATTCCCAGAAGAGGTAAATAGATACTTCGCGCTCGTTGGGTGTAAGGGAAGAACAGTAGGCTACTAAACGGGCATGGGAGCACCAAATGATAATTCACAGCCAACGAAGCAAACCTCAAACACGAGCAGAAAAACGCATCACGCGGCTGCACTGCTATAGCTTGCGCGAAGATGATTTGATGTCATTAATGATGAAGATTCTTGACGAAGTCAAGAAGAAAACCTCAAGCTGACCGAATGAGTGTGAGTATGTTAAGCATGGCCTGCAATGGTGCAGTACAAATGTGAAAGTAAGGCGAATGAACTTGGTTCGTTTGGTATATTGTGAAAGTAACCAATGCCGCAGCTTATCGATCCGCCGAAGGCGCTTCTCAGTCACAGGCGGAGATCCAGTCCGTTAGGCCACACACATGAAAGAGTCAGGTCGACACTCGTGGGTCCGTGCGCTGATTCTCGTTGGCGTGGCGTATGCGGTCATCGGCATCGTTTTCGCTGAGCTCGACGATTCGCCTGACATCACCTATGTGCTCCTGTGGCGGCTGGCAGCGTGGGCGGTCAGCGCTGCCGTGGGCGCCGCACACGTTGGGTACGAGCACTATCGGCTTGGCAGTGCGCCTCGTGTAACGGCTCTACATACGGCCGAGGCGGTCGCCCTGGGAGCTTTCGGCCTTGCGCTGGCAGCTAACGTGCATTGGCTGTTCGCCGGAACGGACGGCCAGAAAGCCCCGCTCCTCGCACTCCCCATCTGGCCAGTCATCACTGCTCTTCCGGTGTTTCTTGTAGTACTGGCTGTAGCGGCCATACTGGCTCGCTTTTCGCGGCGGGCGTAGCCGAGGAACGCAGCCGTGCGTGGCCTAACCAAGTGGCTGAAGCTGACGCCGCCGCAGCTTACTTGCCCCGCACGCTTTAAGCGGGGGCTCCGGTCCGTTAGATTGCTCTCGCTTTGGAACGACGTACAATCAGGAGGGTTGAAATGCGAAAAG
>JAGVEU010000089.1 GCA_020057985.1 Calditrichota bacterium
ACGTGCGGTGCGAATCCAAACAAGTCTACTGCGTCAATGAGCGCACCAGACGAAGGACTGAATCCAAAGTGTATTCTGTCGCTTCCATAAGGCAACATCGCCCGCATCCGCATTTGAATGGACTGAACGTACTCGCGACAGTTGTTCTCGAAGCCCTGTAGATTGCCTCAGACATCCGGTCCAGGAAAAGGTACAAACACTAGATTAATCTCGTTCGATTGCTGGAAGCGGTACTCGTTGCTTGCCACTGAATTTCCTTGTGGCATTCCATCCTCGGCAAGCAACTGAACCTCAAATGTCACATGTTCACGTTCAGGCGGTACGACCGTGAAGTAAATCGCATCCGTCCAGTTCCTAACGTCCTGCACAGAATACGACAGTTTAACCAAGAACGGAAGCGACGTGATTGGTTCGAATCCGGGGACAGGAACGCCGTTATCTTTCATCGTCAAGCGTCCGCGTACGTATCCACTTTGGCGATTGGGATTACTAATAGGCGCGATAACTACGGTCGCTTTGTTCGCTATCAACGGTTGCGGCTGAAAGTAGATGAGCGTTTGGAAAGCATCCACCGAACTGATGGAGAAATTGTCAATCCTTGCATGCATCCTCTCCGCCAAATACTGCTGCGCTCCGCAGGCAACAGTCCAGCCCGTATGAGTGATGGTCTCGTAACCGAATTTCTGCACCCAAATCTCGTAGGTTCCAGCGGTCACATCCGTGAGTGCGTAGTTCCCGTTCCCGTCCGTTAGCACCGTGCGGTTGATGGCCCACTGATCCGTCCGATGCAAGGTAAATGCCACACCATCCAGACGATCATTGCTTTCATCCTCTACGTACCCGCTAATCGAACCATTCGGACACCTCGAAATCCCTTCGCACTCCATCACGTAATTGTAGTGAGGGACCTCAGTGTGATCAACCCATGTGCAGTTCCAGCCTCCTCCGAGGACAAGAGCAGCGAAACTCTCATCCCCTCCAGAGTTATTAGGCTCGCCTGAACCCCAGTTGGTGTAATTAACTGATTCGCCATTGACCCAACTCCAAATACCTTCTGCTCCCTGCTCCGAGAAGCCAGTCCAAGTACCAAACTGCCCGGTTAGAGAATTGCACAGAAAGACATTCTCAGCCGCTGAACCAATACAGACGAGATAACCACCAGCCTGTGCACATGCATCTCGCGAAGCAAACCAATCGGCTGTGCCACCAAGGTAGTAGCGGTGTCCATCAAACTCACCCAAGTAAGAGAAACCTGAAATGTTCTGCGGACACGGAGTGAACCATCCTGCATCCGTCACCACCAGCGTGCCGGTGAAAGAACCGGAGTTGTCGTAGTAGTAGGGGCGTTGGTCGTTTATACCCAGAGTCAGGCTCTGACCAGCTTGAAGGACTCGGGATCCCCCGCACCCAATGTTCCACAACTCACCAGTTGGATTGATCCGTGCGATAAGGGACATGCAGTGTCCCTCGGGCATCGGCGCGTTATTGCAAGTGTAGTACGTACCGTTCTCGTGCCCCCCGCACAGAGGGGAACTCACAAAATACCCACAAGGATCTTGGAAACATCCAGGGAGGATGTCCCAAAACTGCGCGAGACCGCCAAGATTCATGACGTTTAGAGTTACCGCCATGCCGGACGTATCGGTATAGATCGGCGAAGACTGCCACTCATAACGGGTGTCCACGCTAAACGGAATCTCCAGCGCCCAAATAATTTGCGTGGCAGACAGCACTGCCAGCCCCAAAACCAAAATCCATCTCTTCATGACTCCTCCAGTAAAGTTGGACAAATAGACGTTGACGATATTTTTGAAAAAGCAACCCTTATGCCATGTCATAACATGCTCAAGCACTTCAGAAAATCAAGCTCTTAGGGAACAGAATTGACCCTCCATTTCGGCCCCTGTTACATGGGTGTAACATCTGCGGGATCTTATGTAACATTCTGTCCACACGTCGACCCCCGCAACTTGTCATACCCGCTCCCCTATGTCATTCCCGCGAAAGCCTGTCATTCCCGCGAAAAGGAATGCACTTCCATTGCCTCTTATACTGTCATTCTGGACACTGGCCGTCCTCGGACAGGCGTTCAGAATCTTTTCAAAACCACCCCTCTTTCGCGGCGGCATGTGTCCCCACTCCTCACATGCCCCTCATTCGCGTGACGTGGGCTGCTGAGCGGGGCACTTGGAGACAAATGCCGCCGCGAAAAAACGTACCTTGATATCCACAAACAAGGCAAGATGAGGCTAATATATAAAGACAGAATTGCAAAGTCAAGAGAAACCTCAATGATGCAATAATATACAATAGTGACCCTCTTGGGCAGTCTCAAAAAGAGGCATACCTCCAAACCGCCTCCCCTCAAGTAATCCTGACCCACTCCGTGAACAAATTCACAATCATGCAAGTCCCTGTTTACTGAACATCTGACGAAGCGTCTGCATTTGCTCAGAGCGCGCCTAATTCATAATTATCATAAGAATAAGAAAATTCTGAAGATTTTTCTTGCACAGGCCGCTTCCAGTCCTTATATTAGGTGGTAACAAACGTTCAGCCTAAGTTCAGTATTTCGGTCGCCAAGCCCTCGTGACCCGAATCTGCGGTGTCGGTCTGCTTGCAGCCAACCCTTGCAAACAACACACCCCTCAACCTCAACCGATAAGCCTCGCGTATTCAGCGTTTCAGCGTTTCTGCGTTTCAGTGTTTCAGCGTTTACTTCACCAGCACTACTTTCCGCACGTCCTTCCGCTCCGCCGCATTCAATTGAATCCAATACGCTCCACTCGGTAAGTCTCTTGCATTCCAAATTAACTCGTGTTTGCCGCGTGTCTGGTTGCCTGAAAAAAGTGAACTGACTTTTCGTCCCAGAACATCATAAGCCTGAATCGAGATTGCTTCATCGCGGGCAAGATCATAGCGAACGGCAATCGAGGGATTGAAGGGATTGGGATAAGCGCCCGTGATTCCGAAGTCCTGAACGATTGAAGGCGACAACGACACCGCATTCTCCACGTCCCACTCCACCACCGAGATAATATCTGGGCCGGGAATCGCCACCGCAGCCAGTGAGCCGTTTGCGAGCAGATCAAAATAGGCAGGATAAGCCGGAAGCGGAGTGTGCGTTATTCCCTTATGCAGCGTCGGTGGAGTATTTCCCTGCCCCGCTGTGAGCACGATTTCGTTTCCCTGATTGTCATAAGCTAATTGCATCACGCTTCCATAGCTGCTGAAACTCGCCGTACTCATGATTTGGCCGGTGCGAGGATTGACTCGCTTGACCTGCATGGCACCATACACTCCGATTCCCATCAGATCATTTACTCGATCATAAGCCAACCGCAGCGGCCCATCGCCACAAGGAAAAGTGCCAACCACTTCCGAAGCCGCGCCGTCGAGATGCAACACCGAGAAATTGTCGCTGAAGTAGTTGGTGACAATGGCATAGTCATCGCTGTCAGCAAAGGCAATCTCAATGGGAAAATCACCGACGGCCAACGTGGCAATGATCGTGAAGGTCTGCGTTTCAATCACTCGCACCTGATCGTCAAACGAGGCCGCCACCAGCACGTAACTTCCGTTCGGACTGACAGCCACATCGCTGAGCACTCCATAAGCCGCCCAGACAATTCCGATTTCACCGCTCGGAATCTGAGTAACCTGCTGGCTGTTTTCTCCATTCAGTTCAATCACCGAAATCGTATTGTTAAGCACGTTGCCGACATAAGCATAGGCATCGTCTGCTGAGATGGTGACTGTTGCCGGTCGAGTGCCGACTGGAATCTCCGTCGCTACCACATCGTTTTCAAGATCGAGAATAATCACCGAGTTGGAATTGTTGCCGCAGACCACCGCCCAACGGGAATCCGAAGTGATTCCCACCTCCCA
>JAGVEU010000111.1 GCA_020057985.1 Calditrichota bacterium
CCCTCGCAAGCCATTGCCATTGCCATTTGCACCGATGGAAATTCGCGTTCTGGCACTTCACCGAGGAATCTCAGCGTGAGGTGCATTCCGCGCGGCTCCACCCATTTCACACCGCGTCCGAGCCAGGCGATAGAGTCCTCAGGCTTGGCAAGGATTTCCTTCCACGAGTCCGGCAGAGCAATGGCAATAAACAATCGCACCGCTACTTCTCCATGAGTTTCTTATACAGGAAAAACATCGCTGCGTTACGCGTGCGCAGCTTGAAGAGTTCCCGGCTATCGGGAAAATGACAAAGCTTTGCAGCGGCTGTTTCGGCTGAAGCCACCGCGATCCAGACTGTGCCCACAGGCTTGTCGGGTGTGCCGCCTTCTGGACCCGCAATGCCGGTCGTTGCCAATCCCCATTCGGCTCCGCCATGTTTCATCGCTCCTACAGCCATTGCTTGAGCGACGGATTCAGAGACCGCGCCTTCTTTGGTGATTCGCAAGGCTCCGACGCCAAGTTCTTCCAGCTTGGAATGATCGGAGTACGTAATCCAACCGCGTTCAAACCAACGGGATGCGCCGGCGATATCCGTGAACGTGCTGGCGATCAATCCGCCCGTACAGCTTTCTGCTGTGGCGAGCTTCTGCGAGCGATTGAGTAGAATATTGCCGATCATCTGAGCCAAGGGAATAGTGCCGGTGCCATAGATGTGCTCTCCGGCGCGCGCGCGAATCAGCGACTCCGCCTGAGCAATTTGGGTTTCCGCAAGCTCGGGCTCATGCGAGAGCGCATTCAACCGCAGATCCAAGAGTCCGTGACTGGGAAGAAAAGCAAGGCCGACCGCCGTCTGAATCTCCGCAAGGTCGCCGAGTTTCTGCATCAGCAGCGATTCGCCAATCCCGGCAAGTCGCAATGTCTTAGTTAGGAAAACCGCGTCTGGATAAGTATCGGCAAGAACCGGAAGCACAGACCGTGTCATCATGGCCTGCGCTTCCTGTGGAACTCCCGGCAACACGAAGACATGCGTTCCACTCTGCACAATGTGAATTCCCGTAGCTGTGCCGTGCTCGTTTGGGATCTTGTGCGCGCCAATGGGAAACACAGCTTGATTGCGAGACTGCCCCGGCATCGCAACTCCGCGCGAAGCAAACAACGCCTTCACATGCTCGAGCAACTCGGGATCTTCCTGGCGTTCCAAACCAAAGTAATCAGCCACCGCCGCCTGAGTCAGATCATCCGGCGTCGGACCCAAGCCACCGGTGACAATCACAACGTCCGCGCGGGCACAGGCAACTTGCAGAGCGGACTTGATTTCCTCATGCAAGTCTCCCACCACAGTTGTCCACGACGGTGGAATCCCGACTTCTGCCAATGCGCTGCCGATAAACGCCGCATTGCCGTTGACAGTCTGCCCCAGCAAAACCTCATCGCCGATCGTGATAATTTCGCTGCGATACATTTAATCGAACAAGGTGGGAGAGAGTCTCAACGCTGCAAACACAATAACTGCACCCAGAATACCAGCCAGCAAGTCATCCACCATCACGCCCCACCCGCGCGGAGCCTTCTGCGAAGCACGTATCCCGAGGGGTTTGATAATGTCGAGTACTCGAAACAGGAAGAAAGCCACAACAAAGCTCTTGATGGAAGGTGACCGCCACAGCGGAAGCAACGTGATCCACTGACCGATAAACTCGTCAATGACAATCTTTCCGGCATCGTGTCCATAGATACTCTCCGCTCGTGTGGCCAGCCAGACACCAATGAAGAAGACCGGAATGACAATCAGGTACCACGGAAACATAAGCGCCTGTGGAGTGAAATACAGAATGACGCAAGTAACGGCAGAAGCAACCGTAGCAGGAGCGATGGGGAAATAGCCTGATCCCAGCACCGTCGTGAAGACCAGTTCAACCTTGGTAGGTTTACTCACGCACGTCCTCGTCTGCGAATCTCCAGCAGCAGTTGCTTGTTTGCGCTCAGGTATTCCCAGAGCGTGAAGACTGTATAGGCGGTGATGAACACCATCAGCCAGTAAATAAGCCTAAAGGAGTGCGGAATCGGAAAGAAGTTCTCGTTGAAGAACTGAATTCCAAGAATAGTGAGCGCGACGGCTCCTTGTAGTATTCCTTTCCATTTGCCCGAGGTGCGCCGCCCCATTGCCGTGCCGGTTAGAGCCGAGAACACCCGCAGATACGAGACAATCACATCGCGGTAGATCAGAATAACCACCATCCAGGCTTGCGCATAGCCTGCCGCAAGAAAACCTACGTAATAAGATAATCGTGCAATGGAGTCGCTCATCGGGTCCAACAACTTGCCGACGTCTGAAGTCTGCTTGCGGGCGCGAGCCGTGGCGCCATCGGCAATATCCGTAGCCTCGATTAGAATCGCCACGATCAATGCGGCTTCGACTGCATACCGCCACGTTGCCAAATAGGCAATCAGAAATAGCGGCCCAAGGACAAGCCGCGATAGTGTGATCTTATTGGCAAGACTAAAACCGGGAATCAAGTTGAAATCTCTTCAGTCTCAAACACTTGTACGTCCTTCCAGCGCTCGCGCCAGAGTGACCTCATCTACATTTTCCAGTTCGGCGCCAATGGGAACACCGCGAGCAATTCTCGACACAGCGATTTTTCGCCCGTTCAGCTCGCGGGCAAGGAAAAGCGCGGTCACGTCTCCTTCAGGAGTCGGATTCGTTGCAAGAATCACTTCCCGCACACTTCCATCCTTCAACCGGTCGAATAATTCGCTTGTGCGCAAGTCCTGCGGACTGATTCCGTCAAGGGGTGAAAGCGCGCCGCCAAGCACGTGATACAAACCGCGATACACGTTAGTCTTTTCCAGAGTCAGGACATCGCCCGGTGTCTCCACCACACAGATGAGACCACGATCCCGCTTGTGGTCGCTGCAAACCGAACACAGATCATCCTCGGTCAAGTTTGCGCAAACTGAGCAAAGGTGAATTCTCTGTTTGACATCGAGAATGGCATCCGCCAACCTCCGCGCATCATCCTCCGATTGACGGAGAATAAACAAAGCCAGGCGCGCCGCTGACTTGCGTCCAAGTCCGGGCAGTTTGGCAATCTCGGTGATGAGTCTATCGAGCGAGGGGGAGAGCGGAATCACTTAGGGTTCTTTCGCAGTCTTCGGATCAATCTCCACACCTCCGAACTGCTGAATAAAATTTGCGAAGAGATCACTGCCCGATGTCGTTTGCGGTTTTGTTTCCGTTTCTGGTTCTGCGGTGGGGCTTTTGCTTTTGGGAGGCTCAGCTTCAGCCAATGGTTCCCTGTTCAGGACAAGAATCAGCGATTGACCGGTGACCTCGGCAATGGCGGCGATAACGTGCGACTGATTATCGTGTACTTGCTGCTGCACGAAGCTATTGTTTTGAACACATCGAAGCGCGAGTTTCTTGCCGGAAAGACTCTCCGGTTTCCATCCCGTTTCTACTGTGGCTGCGAGGGCAGGCTTTTTCTTCCGGAGTTTACTCATGATCTCCGACCACTGTGAGCGCAACTGTTCAAAGGTTAATCCACCTGTTACAGGAGGTGGCTCCGCAGTTGCTGCCGATGGAGTGGGGGAGAGCAGTGGAGATGGCACTGGAGTCTTAACCGGAGCATGGCGAGGCGCTGTGACCTGAGCGACAGGAGGTGCAGACACGGCATGAGTGACCGGCGCACGTTTCAGGCTGTCAAGAATATCCTTAATCGCTACAGTGTGATCCATCGTTATCCACCGCAGGAAAGCCACTTCAAACTGAATCCGCGGTGCCTGTGACCACTTCATCTCGTTTTCGAGCGTACCTGCCATACGAATCAGTCGGAACAAATCGTCAATCGAAAGACGGGTTCCCACGCTCTTCATGCGCTCGATTTGCTCAAGCGATTTTGTTCGCAACTCCAGATTCTGTTTAACGAAGATCAGATCCATCCAGTAAGCTTGTAACTCCCGCAACAGCAGACTGTAATCCACTC
>JAGVEU010000005.1 GCA_020057985.1 Calditrichota bacterium
GGAATTATTCCAACTGCGGCAACTGTCGAAATTGAGATCATTGGCCCGACAGGAACCGACATCGTTGTTCCTGCTGGTGTGGAGCGCGATGCATCTCACGTACATTATGTCATTCCTGCAGTAACTCCGATTGCAGCAGGAACCTATGACGTGCATGTCCGCGTTGAGGATTGCCTCGGCAACTCCTCAATGCAGAACTGGTCGTTCGTAGTTGTATCTTCCGGCCCGGGCATTGCGTTTACTCAGACGCCATGCGGAAGCTGGTTTGATCCCGACAGCGCGAACACCTTCAGATTCGACGTGTCACGTGTAGACAATATCCCGATCGCGGACAACGGAATCACCTACAGCATCTATGCCGTTCCCGGTAACGAACTTATCAGCGGCCCGACGACTATAGATCCCGGTATTCAGAATCCGGTGATTGTGACCTATCAGATTCCGGCTCTTCCTAATGGAGCTACCGGTTTCACGGTCACGGTCATTGCGATGAATAACCTCTACGATCCGACTGATCCTGAACACGGCGTTACGCAGAGCAGCACGACCTATGCGGCTGACAATTGCCCGCCGGTGTTCAGCAGCATGGTACCTGATCAAGGCGCTCGCTTCGGTCGCGACGAGGATATCGTAGTCGAGGCTCAGTTCAGCGATGATTGCGGAACTGGCGCCAACGGCTCCGGAATCAGCGGCAACACCGAGAGTGTTCAGATCACGATTGCAAGTCCCGACAGTTCCAACATCGTGGTTCCTGCAAGAGTGGTTCGTGACGGCGTCCATGTAAGATACGTTATCTCCGCACCGCCCACCCATACTTCCGGTCTCTATACCGCAAGCGTGCGCGTAGCGGACTGCGTAGGCAATGCATCCATTCAGACTTGGGACTTTACTGTCGTGTCGTCCGGTCCGAGCATCGCTTATACACCTTCCGCGGCCTGTGGCTTCTGGTTCAATCCTGATAGTGCCAACACCTTCAGGTTTGACGTCGGTAGAGTGGACAATATCGCGATTGCCCCGAACGGAATCACATACAGCGTCTTCGCTCTCCCGAGCGATCAGTTAATCAGCGGCCCGACCACGGTGGATCCGGGCGCTCAGAACCCGGTGCCGGTGACCTATCAGGTGCCTACGCTGCCGGATGGAAGTACCGCATTCAGAGTCGCTGTCGAAGCCAGAGACGTGCTGTACACGCCGGAAGATTCGACCCACGGCATAACGCAAAGCAGCATGACCTATGTTGCCGATCGCTGTGCGCCTGTGGTTGATACAGCAAATCCGCCTGATGGCAGCATGTACGGTCGCAACGACGCTATTGTAGTCGAGGCGTTCTTCGATGACGATTGCGGCACGGATGTGGACGGCTCCGGTATTACGCCGAGCGCCGAAAACGTTCAGATCACGATCAACGGCCCTGAGGGTAACGTGGTCCAGCCCGCTGGTGTGGTTCGCGACGCGGCCTATGTCCGGTACGTTATTCCGGCTACTCCCGCACACCTGCCCGGCAGGTATGATGCCAACATCCGTATAGTGGACTGTGTCGGTAATATCCGTCACCACTCCATGTACTTCTACGTCCGCAGCTCTGGCCCGACAGTTGCCTTTGAGCCAAACGGTGAGTGTGGCAACTGGTTCAATCCAACCAATGCCGGCAACTTCGCCTTCGTGGTTCATGCTACCGACGGAGTGAATATTGCAAATAACGGTATCACCTATACCACCTACGCACTGCCCTCCCGGACAATTATTTCCGGCCCGACAGTGCATGGCGCCGGTGGTGACAATGTCCGCGTTGAGTTCAACCTGACCGGACCGTTCCCGAACGGAGCAACCGGCATCGAGGTTGAGGTTGTGGCCGTGAATATGCAATACGATGAGGCAGTAGATCCCAACAATGGACGCACGCAGAGCAGTATGACTTACAACGCGGATAACTTTGCGCCGGTCTTTACGGACAACCTACCGGAAAATGGCGAGACCTTCCCGCGTGGTCAGGCTGTCACAATCGAAGTCTTCTATAGCGACGACTCACCCGAATCTGCCGGTATCCCCGGCGGCGGCGTGGTGCGCATCAATGATAATGGTCGCATCGTTCTTAAGCTGTCCAAGAGCAACCGCGATGGGAATGGCGCTCTCGACGATAATGGATCAGGAATTAATCCCGCATCCATTCAGATGATTGTGTCTGATCCGGACGGCAACAACCTTGGCCCGGCTTCGATCGAGGATTATGACCAGCTTACAGTGGCACATGCCAAGTACATCCTCCGCGCGGATTCAATCCACTTGGTTGGCGACTACCACGTGAACGTGGGCATTAACGACTGTGTCGGCAACACCGGCGCCACGGGATTTGTCTTCACGATCCTGAGTTCCGCCCCGAGAGTCTCGTTCTGCCCGGTGGGCGGCGAAGGCGAATGCCATTATGACAACTATTGGAATCCGAGCGAGCAACTCCAGCTCTGCGCGGAGATCTTCGAAGTGGATAACGTGAACACGGAAGCCGATGATATCCACGTGGACATCTATCGCGCCTATGTGTGTGAAACCGGTATCTGCGAAGAACTGGTGCTTGGAAATGCGGCGTGGAACTTTGCGCCGCAGAGCGATATTCCGAATGACGGAAATCGCAACCAGCGCTTCCAGATCGTGGGCGCCTACAATCTCGATCAGAACATCGTTGCAACCGAAGTTCGAATCAAAGTGACTGCGCAGAACACATTTGGAGTGGCCGCCGTAACCGTTCAACCGTGGCTTGTTGATGGCACAGATCCTGTGATCACCATCATGTCTCCGACTCCGAATGCGGTTCTGCCTTCCACGCAAATTGTCACGATCAGCGCCAACTTCACGGATGATCCGGGCAGCATTATTGCCAAGGCTCCGGGAGCTGGCGGCAACGGCGCAACGGAGATGAAGCTCGGTCCGCAGCGCAAGCTCGGTAAAGCGGAAGCTCCGCGGCGCGGTCTTGATGATGGCGGATTCGGTACCAGCCGCGTTGAACTCGGCAACTGGAGAAACGCTATCAACAGCAATCTCGATGATCTTGACGGCTACAGCGGTATTGACCTTGATCGCATTGTCCTGACGCTATTGAAGCCCGATGGAAGCCATCAGAATCTGATTGCGGATTCTGGGCACATCGCTATTCACAGTAACAATGTAACCTGGACTGGCCAGTTGCCGGTTGGCGCCTACACCATTGACATGTACGTCTCTGACTACGTGTGCAATGAGGCCCATGCCAACTGCAGCTTCACGGTAACGTCTGATGAGGGAGCGTGTATCACCTATGATCCGCCGTACTATCTATCATCGCTGCCGCATACCTTCTCCATGCACAAGCACTGCAGTAACATCAATCCAACTTCGATGTCTTTGAAGATCGAGGGTGTTGATACAGCCGGCACATGGTGGACGATCAACGAAAACGCGGCAGTGAACTGGTCCGGTGACTCCATCTGGTATCAAGGCGGTACCGACTTGAGCGCCTACAGATCGTTACGGCTGACTCTGAATGCCTTGTACTACGGCGGTGCTGCTGTGGCCACAGGATCGCAGGTATACGCCATTGACGCATCCGCGCCGGTTATTACTTCCTTCTCGCCTGAGCCTGGTACCGTGCTGCCGATTAATACCAGCGCCACCTTCCAGATTCAGTTCGTGGAGATCGGTGGAACCAGCATCGCAGCATCCGGTGTTAGCATGTGGCTAACCGGCCCGGCAGTGGATAGCACTCACCTGACCGTAAGCATCGGACCGAGTGGCCTCAGCGGATCCGCCACATTAACGACTGGCCCGCTGTCCATTGGCAACTACGAGCTGCATGCGGAAGTAACCGATCTTGCCGGTAACCGCGACTCCGAGATTCGCTCCTACCGCGTCGGCGAAGAGCAAGCTCAACCGAGCGAATCGGGCGTTGTCTTTAACTATCCGAACCCGTTCAAACCGGGCGAGGTAACTACCTTTGAAGGTCTGCTGAAGCCGGGCTCCGGCGGAGGTGCAGAGGTCACGATTAAGATCTATGACTTCGCTGGTCAGTTTGTCAAGAACGTCTATGAAGGCAACTTCGGAAGCGCAACCCCGTCGCCCACATGGAACGGAACCAACGAGAATGGCGAACAGGTTGCCAACGGTGTCTATCTTGCTCATGTGCGTGTTAGCGCAAGCGGCAAAACCACAGACACTGTCGTCAAGGTGGCGTTCAAGAACGCGAAGTAACTCAAGCAACGGGTTGTGGGGTCGTATGCTCGGCCCCACAACCCGACACTTACCCTATTGAAACAATAAAACATGATTGCCCGATATGACAGGAGGAGGGATACTATGTCCCGTATTCGAGTAACGGTACTGAGCCTAATGCTACTCAGCCTCATGCTTGCAACGACGGCTAATGCGCAAAATTTCGCGGATCCGTGGTTACGCATGGGTGTCGGCGCCAGAGCGATGGCGATGGGTACTGCTCAA
>JAGVEU010000376.1 GCA_020057985.1 Calditrichota bacterium
ACCTTAACCCTGCTCGGCGGCCAATGACTGCTCATTGGCGGATTACTTTCGGGAAACAGTATATCTTGGATTTTGGGCTCATCGGTCACGCGTGCTTGAGTACATCGGCTCGTTTCCAAATTGGGATACCCCCCCTCATCGAACTTTTGATATTGGCACCTACGACACTGGCGACAACTGTGCGGGTGGAGTGCATTATCCTTGTGACCCCTGCAATTGCGAAACGTGCGGAACGGCATGGAACTTCTATGCGACTGGAGATGCCCTGCGGCACACTGGTTACCCTTCGGGCTCAGGTTATAACAACAGAATTTACGGAGTCCAACAAGTACCATGTACTGGGAGTTCTCTTACTGCTGGAAGTCCTGACTACATACTCGACGTATGCCACTTTGTGGACCTCGACTGTGAAATTGACGACATAGACAAGATTACGATCGGCGAAGTGGATGTCGTTTCCGGCCCACCATGTTTGGTAATGGATACACTTGGCTGCTGCTGCTACTGCGATTCATCTGGTCAGCCTAATCAGCAGATCACGACCCAGCAAGTGTGCAATCAGTTGGGCGGGTTGTGGACGGCCAACTCGAACTGCGAAGAACCCTGCAACTTATTCCCGGGAATAGACATCGTGAATCCAGGCGGGCAAGCCCTGTCGTGCAGCAGCGGTGTGATCGTGCCGTCCTCTTTCCTCGTGAGTGCGTCGATCTACAACCATCTCCCGCAGACCTGCTATGACGTACAGATTGCTCTGGGTATCGTCTCGGTGTCGGGGGGCACGGCCACCATATTGAACAGCCCAATAATCATCGGTAACATGGGCGGACAGATCGGGACCAGTATCGCGTTCAACGTTCAATTGACTTCAACAAACCCCGCCGGTGGAATCATATGTTTCAGCATGGTCGCGCATTCGGAAACCTGTTGCGGAGACTCGGAGATCTTCTGCATCACAGTTCCGCCTTGCTCATGCAACTACCCGGACTGTGATTTTCTCACTGAGGACGGCAACGACATCTGCGGAACCGATGTGTGTATTGTCAATTGCGCAGATACATTGTGCGGGAGAATTGATCCAGCCAATGATCCGGATTGGTATCTGCTCTGGATTCCTCCCGGGACCTGTCGGCGTATTGATATTGATGTGTTCGGCAATGCCACTTCAGGTTGGTATCCCTACGGACGTGGCTTGATACCGTCCATTGAAGTCTGGGATGCATCCTGCACAGTTCGGGAAGCCTATCACAGTGGTTCCGTATCAAATGATGCGCAAATCAGTGATCTATGTCTGCGGCCCGGCCAGCACTTCATTCAGGTATCATCGAATGCATCGAGTCCCAACGCATCTGGTCCCTACATCCTTGCGCTTTCGCCATGTTCACCCTGCACCTGTTGCACCTATCCGACTAAGGATCGCGAGAGCAACGATGTCTGTGAGCTGTCATATGATCCGCCGTTGGTCTGTGGGGACACACTCTGCGGCGAAATCGTCTATCGGGAACCCTTCTTTGATCGCGACTGGTACACGCTCGTTGTGCCCGGGCCAACATGCAAGAAAGTAACCATTGATGTCTTTGGCCATCTCACACCCGGTTGGTATCCGTTTAACCGTGGGCTAACTCCGAAAATCTCGCTGTATGAGCCCAACTGCACAACCTTACTCAATATGGACGAGCATAGCGGGCCAAACGGGGACGCACGCATCTCCAACTGTTTGCCACCCGGAAATTATCAGGTATTAGTTGAGGGTGCCAACTACACAGTCGGTCCCTACCTGCTCATTGTGGACTGCGATACCTGCACATGTTGTCCACCAGTAAATTGCTTTGACTTAGGACCATGGTGGATTCCAGAAGGAGAGGTTTGTCCCAATCTGCCAGACAACTATAATGGCGGCTGCAATTCCACGCCGTTCGCTTTCCAATCCCACCCGTGCACTGCATGGCCTTGGGGTGCCAGTGTCTGCGGGACAGGATTTGCCATGAATGGCTGGAGGGATACCGACTGGTATGTAAAGAACCTCAACTGGTGGAATGGAAAGATCACATGGCGAGTCCGGGCGGAATTTCCGTTTGTCATGTACGTGTTGCGCCGTGGAGCGAGTGCCTGTGATATCACTCTTGTGTCCGATGCAATAGGTGAATGTGAAACTAAGACGCTTTCTTTCTATGCATGCCATAATCCGGGAACCTACTACTTCTTTGTAGCCCCGTCCAAGTACTGGGATGTCCCATGTTCGGACTATGTTTCCAACATGCGTTGCCGTCTCTGCTGGTGGTGGGGACTGGTGACGAATCGGGAGGGTAATAATATCCGACTTTCCTGGCCAGCCAATCCCGATTCGGCAGAGGTGGATACGACCACTCACACGTTCATGGTCTACCGGAGCGACGACCCGGAGGTGCCGTTGGAAACCGCAACTCTACTCGGAACCACAACCGACACAACCTTCCTTGATGTCGGAGTCCTATCACAGCCGGATCTGAAGTTCTTCTACACGATCACCGTGCAAGAGGACAGTGACAGCGTTGCATTTAACATGC
>JAGVEU010000014.1 GCA_020057985.1 Calditrichota bacterium
CGCCGCGCATGAAACGGTTGCCGCTCCGAAGGAATATGCTCTTTGTCAGAACTATCCAAATCCGTTTAACGCCATTACGACCATCGAGTACCATTTGCCAGAAGCAGCGTTCACTCGCGTCTACATAATGAACATGCTGGGACAGGAAATTGAGACCCTTGAACGCCGCGCGCAGCCTGCAGGCGTCTATCAAATTCACTGGGATGCAAGCCGGGTGTCCAGCGGCATTTACTTCGTGCGCATGGAATCGGCTAAGTACTCCATGACCCAAAAAATGATGCTACTGAAGTAGCTTAGGAGAAACAACAATGCCTGCATGGTTTCATGTTCTCGATGTTGTGTCGAATTGGTCACGCGCCACGGTCACACTTCTTGTGCTGGGGTTGATCTCGCCGACCTATGCACAACCCCATTTTCAAACCACTCCGGCAACCGGCCAATTTGCTCAGATCCTGGTCCAGAGATTTGCCATAGATGGACAAATGCCGCCGATTGGGAGCGAAGTTGGCATCTTTGATGGCAGCCTGTGTGTCGGTGCGCATGTTGACAGCGGCGCACGACCTTTCGCAATTCCGGTGATACTGCGTTACATTATTCCGCCACCCGCAAATGATACTTTGCCTGGCGCTGTTCCGGGCCATCTGATCACGCTTCGAATTTGGAATAGCGACACAGATGCTGAAACGTGCGGCTTTCCCACGTATCAAGGCAGCACTGGACACTTTGCAGGCACTGGGAGCGTTACGATCATCACTCTTTTGGATGTCTTGCCGATGACAGCGCCCACAATAGACAGCGTGACTTCTCAACGCTGCGACAGCGTAATCGTTTGGTGGTCGGACGGTATTGCCGCGCCGTTGTGCAGGATTCTGAGGAACGGCACATCGGCGGGCACGGTAGCGGCGGGCATTGGACGGTTTGCCGACCGACCATCAGCTGGCACGTATACCTATAATGTACAGTCGGAGAACGCTTGTGGCGAAAGCGCTCCATCCGATTCTCTAATCGGGAGACGACGAGCAGTGCCCGGACAAGTCATTGGTCTGACGCGAACAGCAACATGTTCCGGCAACATCCTTACTTGGCGCGACACTGCCGATGAAGATACCTTTCGCATTCTACGCAATACGATTCACATTGGCTCGAAGTTGGCAAACGACACGACATTCACCGACACCAGCGCAGTTCCAGGCATACAGTACAGTTATACCATCAGGGCGTGCAATCTTTGCGGATGTGGAGCGGTCTCCTCGCCGGTCACGGCCACTCGGCTCAATGTGCCGACGGCTGTGTCCTCGTTAGCAGCCACGGCAAACTTGTGTACGGGTATCCGGTTGAATTGGTCCGCCACAACGGGACAAACGGGCTACACGATTCGTCGCGACACAGACTCGCTGACATCGGTTAGCCCAACTACAACCACGTATTTGGATTCTCTATGCAGCGTTGGTCCTCACACATATATTGTGGCTGCTTTCAATGCGTGCGGATATGGCAACCCAAGTCCACCCGCTAACGGTACCCGTCTCGGTAATCCCGAAGTTCCTGCCGACATCTTGGCTTCTGATGCCTTGTGCGGACAGGTCATTGTTTCATGGACGAGCGGAGGCGGTAATGTAGATTCGTTTCGTGTCTATCGTAATGGAACAAGAATCGGCCGCGCTTCGACTTCGCCATTCACTGACATCGTGACCGGCACGTATGCATATACAGTTAGGTCATGGAGTATTGCTTGTCAGTTGGAAAGTGCTCCAAGCGCTCCTGATAGCGGAACCGGCCATGCCGCGGCTGGAGTGCCTTCCGGATTTTCAGCTTCCGATACACTCTGTAATCAGATCCGACTATCGTGGACGGCATCCACCGGCGAAGTGCAGCAGTACATTATCTTCCGCGACAATGCAAGACAAGATTCCACAACGGCGACAACGTATATTGACGCGACACTCAACGACGCTACGCCGCATGTCTACCGGGTCTTGGCTAAGAATCCCTACTGTGGAGAAAGCCAGCAGTCTCAGCCGGATACTGGACGGTATCGAGCATTGCTGTTGCTCAGTCCGCTGCCTGACACCATGCGTTGTGATGTCACCTATCGTATTCCGTTTAATCATTGCCCCGGCGTTCAATTGGATAGCATTCAACTATCCCTTAACGGAGGACCCTACAATACAATCGGAGCAGTCGCACCTGTTTTGGACACTGTGAATGTGCGGCTCGATACATCTATTCACGGCCTGTATCCCAATTGCCGAGTACGTGTAATTAGCTATCAGGGAGCGCGCAGGGACACCGTGGTCTCAACTTTTTTCACCGTAGATTGCCGTCAAGATGCAGTTGAAATTTCTCTGAATGTAGAGATCCCCACAGACTTCTTCCTGAGCCAGAACTTTCCCAATCCGTTCAATCCCTCGACACAGATTCGGTTTGGCGTACCACATGCAGCCGATATAACTATTGAGATCTTTGACATTCTCGGTCGCAAGGTTGCTACTGTCCTCGCGCAAACCATGCAGCCCGGAATACACTCAGCGCTATGGGATTGCTCGACATGTCCATCAGGAATGTACATGATCAGAATGCAGGCGGGAGATCGGGTGATGCTGAAGAAGATGCTGCTAATGAAATAGCCACTTGTCCAACCGAGAACGGAACAGACGCCTCGCAATTTGCTTTCATGAATGCCAACAACATTACTTGTCCAGGATCTCAGAACGGATTCCGGCAATAATTGATTCATATTTGCTTGTGGCCGAGTCAGAAATGACTCTAATTATAGTGATTCCCAAATGTAAATTGCGATTCAAGAGATCAGCCACTGTAAAAAACATCGCAACCCGCTTTCAAGAATGGCTTTAGCTATAATTCAGGAGGAACAAAAAATGCGGCGGATTATTCTTGGATCACTCTTACTCACCCTATGCTTAGGTACGTTTGCATTTGGTGAAACACTTAATCGGCAGGCGAACATCGTGAATCGAGCGACTATTGTCACTGCGCCTCGTTCGCCACACAACCCGCTTGACGAAATTATTTACTTTGAAAACTGGGAAAGCGGTTTCAATGGCTGGACATCGCAAGATTTAACCGCGGTCAGCTCGACCTGGCACCTTGATACCTATCAGGCCTTTGGTGGTTCTGGAACTTCATGGTGGGTAGGTGACCCGGCAGTTGGCACCAACGGCGGCTATCTTGATGCCTGGTACATGGTTCTGGATTCACCGCCGATTCAACTCGGTACTACTCCGAATCTTCGCTTCTGGCATCGTTATTCAGTTGAACCGCCCGGCGGCGAGCCTGCGCCTTACAATGGCTGGGACGGAATGAACCTGCGAATTTCAACCAACGGCGGGGCGTCATGGACGGTAATCCCATCCGCAGCGGTGACTCCAGCTTATGATCGCACGAGCCTTTATAGCTTCGGCGTTCAGCACGGCGAGGGTCCCAATGTTCCCGGTTGGTGCGGAATGACTGGATCCGCCTGGCATGTGCAGACTGCAAACCTCAGCACATGGGCAAATCAGAGCGTGAAAATCCGCTGGGCATTTGCTTCCGATCCGGCCTACTCGACACCCGACAATTCGGCGCTGTTCGGCTGGATGTTCGATGCGGTGCGCGTCTATAGCGGCACGGACACCGTGTTCTCTCACGATGCGAATAGCGCGACGGGCTGGACGGCTCAGAGCATGGTTCCCGTAGGCGGTGACTTGTGGCGCATCGCCAATGATCCTACATCGCCTTATGGTCCGAGCATTCTCGTATGCAATGATCCGGCGGACAATCTCTACGATATCAATATGGACGATGTGATCGAGTCTCCGTACATTGACCTTCGCGGTCGCCCCAACGGTGTCGTCCTAGCAGATGTCTTTGTGGCTGGATCTCTCGTGAATTCCGGTCCGTGTCCGGGGCCGAGTCTTGAAGGCTGCGATTATTGGGGAATTGATGTCTCCAGTGACTCCGGCATGTCCTGGTGTGCCATCTCCAATCCGGAGTGTCTGCCGGGCGTAGATAACTTCGTGTATATTGACTGCCCAACGACGTGGTCCAGCTTCAACGAGTCTTACACGACTCCGATGGATATGTCCGTGTTTCTCGGTCAGGTTATCAAGTTTCGCTTGCAGTTCCAGTCTGCGGCAACTCCCGACGTGGATTATGGCCCGAAATTCGATTGCTTCAGTGTGACCTATACGCCGGGTTCGACGGTTAGTATATCCGGTACTGCAGCTTATCACGGTAACAATATTCCAATCAATGGAGAGTCGTTGAGCATAGCTCCGGGCGGATCTACGACGACGAATGCATCGGGTGCTTATCAGTTCACGGGTCTAAATATCGGTACGTCTTACACGGTCACTCCGGATCGGAATACAGGGCCAAGCTGTAATGCCAGCATCAGTTTTTTTGATGCGTCGTTGGCGGCGCAGTATGCGATTGGAATCATCACGCTGGATTCCGTGAAGCAGGCTGCGGCAGATGTATCGGGCAATGGTCAGGTTTCGTTTCTGGATGCTTCGCTAATTGCTCAATATGCGATTGGTTTGATTAATCAGTTTCCCTGCAATGCCCGTTGGTGTTATCGTCCAGCTCATCGGAGCTACAATCCCTTAACGGGAACTCAGACCAATCAAAATTACGATGGTATGTGCATGGGGGATGTTTCGGGAAATTGGGCGGGAGCGGTGTTAGCTGGGGGCTCGGCTCGTTCGTTTTCCATGACGAAAGGGGTTTTTGCCGCCAGGAATGTTGTGGCGGAATCGGCTTACGCAATCGAATTCGACTGCGAATACGATCCATCCGCTGTGCGCTATGTGAATGCAGTTTTGCGAGAAGGTTTACAGAATTGGTATTTGTTTACTCGTGAAGAGCCGGGTGTCGTGCATGTCGGAGCTTTTGGAGTCACACCTGTGGAAACAGGCAGTGATATTGTCCGCTTGCAATTCGAACCACTCATGTCCTCTGCGACGCAGAGCGCGCTGCATATAGAGAACTATCGGTTGAATGATTCTCCGGCTTTGTCGGGTATCGTCGAATGGGAGCAAGCAACTTTGCCCGTCGAATACGCGCTCGAACAGAACTACCCAAATCCGTTCAATCCGATTACTACCATCGCGTATAATTTACCGCGAGATTCCAAAGTACGTGTGACCGTCAGCAATATTCTGGGCGAAACCGTTGAGGTGATCGCTGACGGAGTCCAAAATGCCGGACGACATACTGTGCAGTTCGACGCATCGGCGCTGTCTTCCGGCATCTACTTCTACCGAATTGAAGCAGGAAACTTCCGGCAGATTCGGAAGATGGTTGTGCTGAAGTGAGAAAGGATGAGCGATGAAATAGGCAGTAGAGTAGGGTTGCTGAGGTTCGCCATCTAAGAATCCAAGGAGAGAACGATGAACACAAAATCCATAGCATTAATTGCACTCATTTTATGCTTGAACGGTTTTCAAAAGGTGTGTGCTCAACCTAACGTCATGCTCAACGAGATCTTGTACGATACTCAAGGCACGGATGATCCCAACATCATGTTCACTGAAATTTGGGGCACACCCGGCGCGAATATCGAGGGTTGGACGCTGATCGGTATCAACGGCAACGGCGGAACTGAGTATCTCACTGTAACCTTGGCCGGCAGTATTTCTGTCTCCGGCTATTTCGTCATTGGCGGAGCCGGCGTTCCGAATGTCACGCAGGTGGCCACCATTGATTGGCAAAATGCCGGGTCGTCTACTGGAGATGATTGCGATGGGATTGACCTGCGCGACGCCAATGGAAACACCGTGGATCATCTCTGCTATGGCAACTGCGCCGCAGGTCATTTTTGTATGGGCGAAGGCGGCACTAACGCTCCTGATCCCTACCCCGTCAGTGGATTGAATCGTTCTATTGTCCGCATCCCTGATCATCTGGATACGGATAACAACGGCGCGGATTGGCAGGCGACAGAAAATTTGAGCCCGGGCGGACCAAACTCTTGTGCGCCGCAGAGCACTACTTTGGCTGAAATTCGCCAAAATGACTGGAACGGAATACCGAACCTGCTTGGCTTAATGGTAATCGCACGTGGTATCGTTAGCGTTGACAACTACGTTCTTGACACCACCGCGATCTCGCATTTCAAGATTCAAGCAGAGCAGTCAGGCTGCAATATCTATGGCGGAGAAGCTCCGC
>JAGVEU010000192.1 GCA_020057985.1 Calditrichota bacterium
GGCGAACTTGTCGCTGGAGACGATGCCTCGGAAGCGCAGTGGTTTCCCCTATCAGATCTTCCCAAGCAAATCGCCTTTGACCATCGCCAGATCATTGCCGATGCGGAGAAGGCATCCGAACATACGATTCTCTAAGCATACTCCGTCATGCAACTGACACGCGTCAAAACTATTCTCCGGAAGGAACTTCGCGACATCCTCCGCGACCGCCGCACGATCTTTGTCAATTTTGTGCTGCCGATTCTGCTCTATCCGCTGCTCATGATCGGTTTCATGCAGATCGCCGCGCTTCAAGTTCACAAGATCGGGCAGAAGAAATCCCGCGTGATTGTGTTAGGCGAGCAACATTCACCGCAGCTTGCCCGAATGCTCGACACTTTGTCAACTATTCAAATCTCCGAATCGGCCGATTGGCGTGCGCGCATCCAAAACGGAGAACTCGATGCGGCCTTGAGAATACCGGCGAATTTTAGTGACTCTGTTGCGCAGTCTCACCGAACACAAGCTCTGGTCTTCTACAACAGCAGCAAGGAAGTTTCCGAAGAAGCACGCAAGCGACTAGAGCGCGTACTGACTGCCTATCGAGAGCAAGTGATTTCTGAAAGGCTGGCGTACATTTCGGCGGACACGTCCCTGCTGCATCCGTTTTCCATCGAAACTGAGAATCTCGCCTCGGACGTACAGCAGCAAGGGGCGGTGTTGGGCAGAATTCTGGGCTACCTTTTCATCTTCGTGACGCTCACGGGCGCCTTCTACACTTCTGTGGATTTGACCGCCGGCGAGAAAGAGCGAGGGACACTCGAGACGTTGCTCGTTTCTCCGGCCAGTCGCACAGAGATTGTTTATGGCAAATTCCTTGCCGTGACACTCATTGCGCTCGTGACCGCTGTACTCAATGTGCTGAGCTTTGGAGTGACGATGATCTACTCACTTCAGATGTTTGGCAAGAGCGCGGAGAAAATGTTGCCGGTTGTCTCGGTAGAACCTGCCTCACTTTTGATGGCGTTGCTGCTCATCATTCCATTGGCCGTTACTTTCGCAGCAGTGTGTCTTGCCATCGCAGTTGGAGCGCGTACGTACAAGGAAGGGCAGGCGTTGCTTACTCCCTTGTACATGGTTGTTATTCTGCCCGCGATGTTCTCCATGCTCCCCGGAATGGAGATGTCCCCGAAACTTGCGATCATTCCCATTGTCAATGTTTCGCTGCTCATCAAAGAGTACATGATCGGCAATTACGTGTGGCTCGAAACCATGCTTGCGTTCATCAGTACTTCGCTCCTCGCTGTTGTTTCCCTCTTGTGGGCAACGAATCAATTCAATCAGGAATCGGTGCTGTTTCGTCACGCTGAAGATGTGCGATGGTCTCCATTTCGCAAGCGTCGTGGGCCACTTCCCTTCCCGCAGCCGCTACCGGGAACAGCGCTACTGCTTGTGCTGGTAGAGATCATTGCGCTCTTTGCATTTGGCTCCTTTGCCTTGAAATGGGGGGCGGAGAGGACGATTCTGTTTAGCCAATTGGCACTGATACTGCTCCCTCCGCTCTACATTCTGTATCGCGGCGGCTATAATATCAGGGAAGTGCTGACGCTGGTTTCGCCCAAGGTGATGGCTTATCCTGCAACCCTGCTTTTCATACTTGGCGGTTGGTTGTTCGCAATTCAGCTTGGTACGTGGCAGAACATGCTCTATCCATTTCCCGAGGATTTGTTGAAGCAGTTCAAAGAGTTGTTTGCTGAGCTTGAAAAGCTTCCGCTCAATCGCGCCTTGTTCTTCATCGCAGTTCTGCCCGGTATCTGCGAAGAATTGCTATGTCGAGGTTTTCTGCTTCGTTCATTTCTTCCGCGTTTCGGCAAGCTCGGATCCATTGTCCTGGTAGCCGTTGCTTTCGGTCTCCTGCATTTGAATCCTTACCGGATGATTCCCACAGCATTCCTGGGAGTTGTCCTCGGGTTTATTGCGCTCGAAACAGGCTCCCTGTATCCTGCCATGCTTGCACATGCTACCAACAATGCACTCTCTTATCTGGTTGAGAAAAACTCCGCTTGGTTTGAAGACCTTAAATGGCTCAAGCTCGATGAGTCCCAGTCACTCCCTTGGTATTTTGTGATTGCGAGTGCTGTTGCACTGGTTCTGGGCTACGTCTGGCTGAAGAAAGTTGGACAAAAAGCACATGCCACCTTGGCAGAATCGGGAGTACACTCGACTTAGTGCCAATCACAAAATAATGAAAGCGGCTCCTTTTGACCGCCGAGCAGGGTTAAGTCCTCGCAACCCTGCCGGAATCTGATCGCCAACTAATTATTCTACTCGCGGCGGCATGTGTCCCCACTCCTCACATGCCCCTTGCTCGCGGGACATTGAGTGCCGAGCGGGGCACGTGAAGACTCAAGACACGTGCCGCCGCGAGAAATCCTGCTCGGCAAGCCGATAACTTTCCATAACTCACAAATCCATGTCAACACCCCAAACCATACCCGAACTCCTTGAGCATGCCGCAGCTCTCTGGCAGGATCGTCCCTACTTGGTGAGCCGAACAGGAAATGTCGTCTCATGCAGATCGTATGGCCAAGTACTGGAATTGGTTCAACAGGTTGCAGGTGGCCTTATCGAGCAAGGAGTACGACCGCAAGATCGGATCGCGTTGTTGTCAGAAAACCGTGCCGAATGGGTCATCGTCTATTTCTCAATTCTCGCAGCAGGCGCTGTCGTGATTCCACTGGACGCACTCATGTCTCTCTCAGAGGTTCGGAATATCATTAAAGAATCGGGTGCGCGCACGCTGATAGTCTCCCAGAAATTGCAGACAGCCTTAAACGAGTCTGGCAGTAGCATTGAGGGAATCGAGCGTACTTTCCTGCTCGACGCGACTGCTCTTGAAAATCTGAGCTTGCCGCGGAAAGCCGGAGTGGCTCTGCCAAAGATTGACCCGGACAACGTGGCAGTGATTATCTTTACGTCCGGCACGACAGGGCATTCCAAGGGCGTTGTCCTGACGCATAACAATCTCTGTTCAAACGTGGAAGGTATAAGGAGTACCATCCATACGAGTCAGCACGATAACTTCTTCATGCTGTTGCCATTGAATCACACTTTTTCAAGTACCGTGAGCATGTTGTGTCCGCTTGCCTGCGGAGCGAGCGTGACGCTTGCCACGAGCTACAAGTCGCGGGATATCCTCGATGACATTCGACTATGTGGAGTCACCCTGCTACCGGGAGTTCCGCAGGTCTATGAGAACATCATGGCAGGAATAAAGCGGGCAGTTGCAGAAGCAGGACTGGCGAAGCGAGTTCTATTCAATTTCTTGTATTTTCTCTCCAGCATCTATGAGCGTTTTGGAATTCCTGCCGGTCGGCTGTTGTTCCGTTCGCTTCGGAAGAAAGCAGGGTTAGACTCGCTTTGGTTAATGATTTCAGGCGGAGCCGCGCTTCGAACTGATCTGAATCACTTCTTTGCACGGCTGGGATTCACACTGATTCAAGGTTACGGATTGACTGAAACAAGTCCTGTCTTGTCGGTGAATTTGCCGCATTGCAATCGTATCGGATCCGTGGGACCTGCTCTGAAGGGAGTTGAAATCAAGATCGCCAATCCCGATAAGACCGGAATCGGAGAGATCTGTGCGCGGGGTCCAAATGTAATGCAAGGGTATTTTGAAAATCCGGAGGCGACGGCAGAGGTCTTGAAGGAAGGTTGGTTTTATACAGGTGATGCCGGTTATTTGGATCGGCATAGTTATTTGTATATCACAGGCCGATTGAAGAATGTGATTATCACAGGCGCCGGAAAGAATGTCTATCCGGAGGAGATTGAATCACGTCTAAATGCATCGCCATTCATTCTTGAGTCACTTGTGCTTGGTGTTGAACGCAAACGTGGAACAGGTGAAGAGTTGTATGCGTTGGTCGTACCCGACAAGATTTATGTCGAAGGTGAACAGGCGGCCGGCAAGGCAGTTGATCTCCAGAACGAGATCAAGCGAGTAGTGGATGAGTATAATTCATCTGTTCCCCAATACCGTCAAATACGTCAATGGCAACTGCGAGAAGAGGAATTCACGAAAACCTCCAGCCGAAAAATCAAGCGCTTTCTGTACAAGAATTCCGTCTGAGACTCGCTGAGAGATTAACTACTCGGCGTCCCGCAGATCCTGCACCAACCATCCCAAAGCTCCTACAATCGTTGCACCAATTCCGATAATCAGAAAAATCGTACCCGGTGAAATGAACTCGGCGGCAATACCCGTCAGCGCACAACTGATGGAAGAAAGCCCCACAACAGTCAGATTAATCATGCTGAAAATCCGACCATGAAAATGCTCCGGCACACGGGTTTGCACGAGCGTTGTGCGGGGAAC
>JAGVEU010000380.1 GCA_020057985.1 Calditrichota bacterium
CCAATCCATACAAACAGTAGTTGATCGGATCCGGCGCGCTGCCGCCTCCGCCCATAAACGGCGGTTGATCGCTGGCAATCTTGTTCGCTCCTTTGGCATACTCCACCGAAGCCTCAAAGTGCGGCCTGCCCTCCTGAAAATTACATTGCCCCGTCACCGATTTGGCTTTGACCATCAGATTCGGGTTCTGCTTGACTTCTTCTGTGAATTTCTCTATGGCTTGAAAATTGACTCGCATAGCGGGTTCCTTCGTTTCCCTTGGAATAAACTACATCGTTCGTTGATTGTTGCCAGAGTCAGAGAACTCTGTCCTGAAATTCCTTACATGCCTCAAGCAAAGACGCTGGTGAGTTCGGGTAAGATTGAAGCGCGTTCGCATAACATGCGCAGGCGTACGCTTCCACAGACTCTTTGCATTCGCTCTCATACCGTAGCTTTCCGTATTTGACAGTCTCGTCAACGGGTTCATTGGCTAAAACGTACCGAATCCATGTCTCGATGTTTCGCTTTGGTACTGCAATTGCGACCTGCTCATTTGCAGCGCGAAATTCCACATTCTGCTCACGACACTTCGCTTCCAGAGCATCCAACCTATCTTTGACATCGCGGGTATCTGCGTCAATGATTGCAACGAGTCTGATGTTCCAGCCCATGCACTTTAGTCTTCGATATTCGGCCAGTTGTTTGGGAAACTGTTCGCGGACATATTGCTCTGCATTCGTACCGGGCGGCGCTGGCACCGCTCGAATGTCCCGATTTTCCCATCCCCATTCTTGCAGAAAGTAGCGAGCAAAACATTCCTGCTGTGTGTCTTCACAAAGGAGAATAAGCGTTGCCTTGCGACTACCCATCATTGCCACCCGCGAGCGACCGTCTCCGCCAGTCGAAGACCAGATGAACTCCCTTCGACTTTGTACGACACACGCGTGGGCCCGTTGCCCTCGCGGTAAAACCAAATCCCTGACGTGGCGCCGAGATAGTTAATGAGTTCGGGATGATGCGAGATTAAAACCGCTTGCTCGATCTGATGACCACAAGCATCTTTCAACGCCATGAGCCACGGCTGAATCTCCGGCAATGCCAGGAAGTTCTCCGGCTCGTCAAGAAAGAGCGTTTGATCCTTCTGACTTGTTCCGAATAATAGTGTGTACAGAATAATCAGTGCGCGTTGGCCGTCCGACAATTCGCCAAGTGAGTAGTGCAGCACGTCTTTGCTCCCGACCGGAGTCTGCATGCCGATTTGCATCACGCGACTATCCTCTCCTGCTTGGGCCAATCGGAACGAATGGAATCCCGGCATAACCTTCCGCAGTTCGTTGGTCAGATCAAACACTTGCGCGTTGTGCTCCTGAAGCAAATAGCGGAACCATGAGGCAAAGTTTGAACACGTCCGGTCAAGCATGGAGTCTTCACGCTCGCTGTCATTTCGAACCCCGGCTGGATTCATTCTCAATACAATGAATCCACCAACACGATTCTTGAATGCCGTCAGAAGTTTGTTATCCGGTCGGTCGCTCAGCACAGCCACACCGGAATATGTCCAATCGAATGGATATTGCGGTCCTGGTGAGTGGTCATCGTGATACAATTGGGCGGTACCCAAGCGGAATTCAAAGAGCGGTTTTCCATCTATCGTGAGAATCTCATGCTGAACCCGACATTTATTCTGCTCGAAAGCCTGCTCAACAACCAGACGATACTGGTACGTTCCGTCGTTCTCTGAAAGCTCAAATTCAAATGTCTGTAGGCTCTGTTTTTGCCACCTCGTGACCGACGATGGCTCAAACAATTGACCAACTCGTGCCGGCTCAGCCAAAAACGCTCGCAGCCGATCAATGACATCGAAAACCGTGCTCTTCCCCGAGCCATTTTCGCCGAGGAGGAGGTTAACCGGCAAGAATGAAATTTCAAAGTTTGCCAGACAACGGTAATTGTCTACATACATGCGCTTAAGCATGACTTGCTCCCTTTGCGTTTGATTGCAACCAACTGAATTGCATTGCGGAATTCCTTACTTCACCAGCGCCATCTTCTTCATCAGGACAACTCCCCCTGCTTGCAGTCGCGTGAAATAAATCCCCGATGACATTGCCGCTCCATCTAACCTCACCGAATGTTCTCCTGCCGACAGCACCTCATCCACCAACTCGGCAACAGTTCTTCCGGTGACGTCGAACACGCGCAATCTTATGTCTCCGTTCTTTGGCAACGAAAAGGAAATCGTTGTGCTTGGATTGAACGGATTGGGATAAACACTCAGCGCATAGCCCCGCGGAAGAACGGTAGCGCGTGACTCTGCGGGAGAAGCCATCGCATCCCGTCCGGTTCGGACGACGTAGAAATCCAACCCCCGCGTTGCTTCAAAAGTCGTCGTGCGGCCTGCGAGAACATAACCACCTTCTGAAGTCAACTGAAATCCATAAGCGATTTCGTCACTGATCCCGCTGCCGTAGGTTTCGTCCCACAACATCACTCCCATACTGTCGGTGCGCATCAGCAAAAAATCGTCATTCCGCACTC
>JAGVEU010000304.1 GCA_020057985.1 Calditrichota bacterium
CTTCTTTACCATAATCTTCTCCGGTTCGTACTGTGAATATCAACCAGAGTAATATGGCTCAAAAAATAACTCGAATCAAGTAGGGCGAGCTACTAGTCATACATTGGCGAATAACCACTTCTTACAGTGCGGATGATGGTGATCAAGGCAGCGACACAACGAGCGCCTGACATCAGGCGTCAATCCGGTGCAAGGGAAAGAAAATCAAGTACTCGGTTCTGGTAGCTTCCAAGCCCCATAATCCACGGAATATCGGTATGGTTCGCGTCCCGAACGAGTTCAAGCTCCTTGGGCTGCGGTGCGTTATCGTAAACGACACGACCATTAGATGACCATGGAATGAAATCATCCGCATCACCGTGAAGTAGTAGTAGTGGCGTTCGGACACTTCGCACACGCTCAGCGTTATTCATATTGTCATTGATTACGAAGCTTCCGGGAATGTCCAGCGGCATTGAGTTGTGAAGCAGAGCCTCCGCACTGGCAAAGGGAGCTTCAGCGATAAGGCGATAGGGATTAACCGTGCCTGCGGCAAGATCTATAGAGATTACATTGCCCAAAGAGAATCCGTAGAGCACGAGCTGCATGCTGTCAACGCGAAGCGAGTCCTGCATAAAACGAAGCGCGGCGCGACCATCCGCATAAAGCCCTATCGCCGTTGGCTCACCTTCGCTCATTCCGTAGCCGCGATAGTCAAAGACCAGGCAGCGCAACCCCATTTGATAGAAAAACTCGACGCGGTTCCAATACTCCTCGATGCTTTTCTTGTTCCCGTGACAATACAGCACGGTCAAACCTAAGTCGAGTGTGTCAGTCCGAAATACATAGAAGCCGTATAGCGTATTGCCCTCAGACTCGAAAGAAACCATACGCCGGTTGGATTCAGGGATCACAGCAGTTGAGAG
This sequence comes from Calditrichota bacterium, assembly GCA_020057985.1. Taxonomy (GTDB): domain Bacteria; phylum Electryoneota; class RPQS01; order RPQS01; family RPQS01; genus JAGVEU01. The sequence goes on from JAGVEU010000304.1 coordinate 906, forward strand.
CTCGTAGTGGTTAAGCTTCTCCTGATTGTACAGAAATGAATCCAACGAGCAGGAAAGAGATAGCCAAGCCACCAACATCAATAACACAATATGTCTCACCTACCCCCGCCTTTCCTCGCTGGCAGATCAAGAGTCGCGCCAAATTGCAGCGATATGGCTCCGCGATTCGAGATCCCATGATATTCCACCGGATTCCAGCGATTATCGCGGTCTAAGGCCAACCATTGAAGTTCACCAAAATACTGCATGTTGCCTCTACGGTAGGATGTTCCTACCATTGCTGACGGACTATAGTGCGGCGCATGAATCATTTGAAAGGTGTGTCTAAGCGCGACATACGGAGTCCATGTTTCGTTCAGTCGGTAAGCCGTCGAAGTCACAAGTTCTGGATAGAGCCGGGAGGCGCTGAAATCGGAAAAGACCAATGCATCTGCACCGATTGCTGGTACGAACTTTCCCCAACGCAGACTTGGAAAATACACCGCTCCTGGCGTTATTCCCAAGAACTTGAAAGCCAATGCCGTCACGTGCAGATCAAGATAGACTTCAGTGTTGCTCGAGATCCCATAAGTCGATCCGACCAGTCCATAGGGTATCGGAACGGTCCTGCCAAATGCGTCGACCAGAGGTCCGCCGATGGACGTGTTTACCTGCATCGCCCTGCTTCCAACGGGCAAATTCCGCATCTGCGCTCCGCAGCCTAACATGAGGCTCTGGAGAAGAATCAAGACGACAATGATGCGAATATGTTTCAAGTCTCTGACCTCATGTGTGAACCATTCTATCCCACAACCTCCGACACAGCAGTATATGCCTTCAGCCCTCTGTTGCTCTACGAGCCAACGGATAAACGTGCAGTCAGGAATTCGTGTTGCGGAGCAGGCATATTTGCTATGATGGTGATTGCGGCACCTGCTGCGAATGTCTTGTGTGCCACTGCGCATCATCTTGATGTCCTTCGGTCATCGTTATCTTTGCTATGACGGTGATGAATGCAGAAATCAATTACTTCAACAGTACGAGCTTACTTGTATGCGAGAGTTTTCCTGCATCCAATCGCGCGAAGTAAATTCCCGATGCCAGATTGCTGCCGTCAAAAACTACGTGATGAGTTCCGGCTTCGACAAAGTCGTCTTTCAGCACTGTGACCTCACACCCCAGCAAATCAAACACACGCAATGTGACATGTCTCGCGCTGGGGAGATCGTAGGAGATCGACAATGTGGCATTAAACGGATTCGGATACGCCGGGCCAAGGGTCAGCCGTTGCGGAACACGACCGCGAAGCTCGCCGAAACTCAGGTTGTAGACAGTGAATTGCCAGACTTGTCCCGAAGTACTCCCCGCTGAATTGACTTCATCAATGCGCCAGAAATAAGTGCTGTCTGGGAGCAGGTCGACTGCCGGATCGAAGGTCGTATCTGTGCGACTTCCACGGTATGGTAGCGGTTGCGAAGTGCCAAAATACACAGAATGGGAGGCTGCACCATGACCCGCAGTCCACGACAGAACTACATCAGCCGGAACACCGGTTGCACTGTCCGCTGGTTGGGGATTGGAGGCCACTCCAGGCAGTGATTCAGTGGTGAATTGCCACACCGTTCCCAGTGTCACCCCCGCGTCGTTGCGCTCGTCAATTCGCCAGTAGTAGAGGGTTGCGGCCGCCAAGTTCTCCGGTGAATAAGTTGGAACGCTTGTATTTGCAACGAAATCCGGCGGATTCGTCGTACCGATGCGCACGTCATGTGACGTCGCCGCGGTATCCGGTGTCCACGACAGCGCAACGTTCAGCAGAACATCGGTTGAACCATCCGCAGGATATGGGTTGGTTGCTTGACCAGGTGCTGGTGGTGTCTCGTGCGAGACTTGCAGGAACTCCGTGTTCGGACCGAAGGCCGTGTTGCCCTGATGCGCTCCTCCGTACAAGCGAACGGTGCCCGTTTGCGGAGGCGGGGCTGTCCACGTGAATGAGCCGGAAGCCTGATCGGGAGACGTGAAGTGTACGCCGTTGGTTTCACCAGGGACGTTGTAGATCGAGGTTGCCGTTCCGGGTCCAATCACACCGGCGTTATCCATTCCTGTGCCAATGCGGACCGAGGCATTGAAATTTGAAATGTTGTCACCCGTGACGCGGAAGATATTCAAGGTATAGATGTGCTCCGGAACATAGGTAGCTGGAAATCCCTGAATGCTGACGGATGCTCCATCCGCCCCATGGCAACTCATGGCACAGGTTTGTCTGCCCGGCTGGCCTCCGGAATAGCCCACATAGTCAGGGTGTGCCTCCGCCGCGATCACCCAAGTGAGTATGGCTGCAATCATATGAGACACGCGCATCATCGCTACCCTCGCGATTTCGGTTGGTTAAAGCTCATTCCCGCTACAGCTACAGTTGGAATACTGCCGAAGGGACAGACGATGATCATCTTTTCCGCCGCATGAGAAGGAAAGCAAGGACACTGCCCATCGTGATCGCAACGTCTACTGTAGACAAGATAATCATCCGATGACAATCGGTCTTGTCCAAGCAGTGATGTCTTAGAAAATGACAACGAATAATAAAATACATGCTGACCAGAATGTCAAGAGGCGCGTCCATCCGTTAGCATCGAATGGTATCCGTTCGTTGGTGCTAATATTTATACATTCAGACATTTCGTATTCATGAAGTTGCTTTTGGATCTTAATAACGTGATATACGATAATATAACAATAGCCCCGTAAGTCTATAACTTACAGGGCTTAGCATGGTGCACCCACCGGGACTCGAACCCAGAACCTAATGATTAAGAGTCATTAAATGAGTGCTGTATTTATTGAACTTACAGACTGCGAGGGATGGTTTTGGGACAGTTCATGTTTGTGAATGGGGCCACATGAACGCTTTACCCGTTAGACATGCGTGGAAATATCTATTATCACGCTACTGCATTGCGTGTTTACACGTCTGCTGCAAGTAGACGGATTCCCCCGCAACTGTGAAGTCCTATTTGTTTCACGGACGATGCTGTGTTAGTTATACTGTTTCCCGAAAATAAACCTCCATTGGGTTGAGTCGGGATTGCGGGTTGTTGCGTAGAAGGTTTATGCCAACACCCCTTAAACCGGATCCGGCGTTTGGTAGCCCCGCCGCGGTTCGGACCATGATGAAGCGTTGTCGAAAAG
>JAGVEU010000517.1 GCA_020057985.1 Calditrichota bacterium
CAATTTCTTCGCCGTATTTTTGTCGGTTGGCGGGCGGGCTGCGGAAGACCTTAGACCGCCCCTACACACATCCAGATCAATTAGATAATATTTTCAATGACTTAAAGCGGAACACCACTGGTTTCAAGTTTCAGGTTTTCTTCATCACTTCAGCAGCATCACCTTCTGCCGCGTGAAAAAATCCCCAGCCTTCAACTGCACAAAATACAGCCCGGAAGCAACCGCCGAGCCGTTCCAAGTCACATTGTGTGAACCCGCACTCTGCACACCGCTGAAAAGTTCTCCCACCGACCGCCCCAGAACGTCAAACACCCGCAATTCCACCTGCGATTGCACCGGCACATCATACCGAATCGTCGTCATCGCATTGAACGGATTGGGGAATGCACTCAGCAAAAAACTCTGCGGAGGTTCGAGCACTTGCCGGTCGTTTGCCGGAGAAAGATCCGATCCGGTTCGGACAACGTAGACATCCCAATTCGTGGGAGAGTTGCTGATATAGCGACTGCCAACGAGGATATAGCCGCCGCTCGTGACTTTGCACATACCATAACCTGTCTCGTAAGACGCGCTTCCGCCGTAGCGTGTGAACCATTGACTATTGCCGAGGCTGTCCGCTTTCCAGAGTAGCATATCACCGGGATTTCCGCTCACCGGCCAGTAGGTTCCAATCACCATGCAGCCGCCGTCCACCGTTAGCACCATGTCTCTTGCAAAGTCGTCTCCGGAGAATCCGAAGGTGCGCGTCCATAGCGTATCACCGGAGCGATCCGTTCGTATCAAATAGAAGTCATACCCACCCGCTCCAAAGGAACTTGTTTCACCTGAGATCAGGTATCCGCCGTCCGGCGTGTTATGAACAGCATTTGGCCTCTCGTCCTCGGAGCCGCCGTAGGTTCGCATCCACTGCAGATTTCCGTTATCGTCCGTCTTGATCAGTAGGATATCCAGCACACTTCCCGAACCGAAAAGGCCGGTTACTCCCGAAATAATGAATCCGCCTTCTTCGGGCTGTTCAATTTCATAGCCGGATTGATCGAGTGTGTCGCCAAAGGTTCTTATCCACAGTGTATCGCCCATAGTATCGGTCTTGACGAGGTAAACATCGGAGCTTCCCGATCCATAGGACTTCGTGTAACCAACGCACGCGAATCCGTTGTCCGAAGTTCGTACAAAGGAGTTGAATCCCTCGCGATCAATCCCTCCATAAATATGTTCCCACTGAACAATACCCAGCGAATCGGTTTTCATAAGATGCGCATCTCCGCTATCGGTAGCGGACAAGACGCGCCCCGAAAGAACAAAGCCGCGATCCGGAGTTTGCAAGACATTATTTGTACTCAGCGTCGGATTGCCTTCGTAGATCCGTGTCCAAAGTGTGTCCCCGTCACTGTTGAGCCGGATAAGATAACCGCTGCTGCCTGACGATGAGCTGTTTGCGGCACCGCAGAGCGCAAAGCCGTTGTCCAATGTCTGGCGAACGCTGAAGGCGTAGTCAAATCCACTCGTTCCAAACACCCGTGTCCAGAGCATATCCGGATGCGGCTGCCCGAAAGACATGCTCACGCAAAAGAGAGTGAACAAAAAAGAAAGCAGTTTCATTATGCCGTTTCCATTTAGTTTGGAGTGTTGAGTCTGCTTTTGGCGTTGCTGCGTATATGGGGTGGAGATCATTCCAGGAGGATGTTAGATGTCAACCCCGGCTGAGTTGCGTTAATCCTACCAGCGGAAAGTGACGGCAGGGTCTCAGCCATAGAATGCTTCGTGTCTCGGATGTCATGCCCTTGCTCGGCTATGCACTTCGTGACATCGAAGCTAAACACAAGATAGCACACCGGTGTTGAAATGTCAAGCGAAAAGGCCACTCACCCCCCATACCCCCCGTGAACAGGGGGGAAGCAGCATCTCTCCCCCCGTTGACGGGGGGATAAAAGGGGGGTTTCAGTGCCAACTTATCTTCGCGAAGAGCGATACTGAAATTTACGAGAGTTTTTTCTCTTCCACAATCAGAATCGTGTCCTATGGCAGTTTTTGTGTCCGATGCCTACCATATATAGAGGTAGCACGCCTCTTCCCGGCCATTTGGTCTGGAACCTCTGAATGGCATAAGTTGTAGAAAAACAAGCCTGAGAGGAGGCCGGAAGGTTTGACAATTCGGGATCTTCTTTGTATATTATAGGTTCAATTAGGACAATACTTGTCAAATTCTAACTTCATAGAAGACCGAAACTTGATGTCTCGGAGTCCCATCCGCGAGGTCAGGATTGGAACGGTCACGATTGGAGGCACGCACCCTGTAGCCGTCCAATCCATGACCATGACCGATACGCGGGATGTGAAGGCAACCCTCCACCAGATCCACCAGCTCGTAGAGGCCGGGTGTGAAATCGTGCGTGTGGCTGTGCCGGACGATGAGGCCGCCGCCGCCCTTCCTTTTATAAAGCGGGAAATGCATGTGCCGCTGGTGGCCGATATTCACTTCCATTACAAGCTGGCTCTGAAGGCCATTGATGCCGGAGTGGACAAGATTCGCATTAATCCGGGGAATCTTGGCGGCAAGGATCGCGCAAGAGTTGTGACCAAAGCTGCACAGCAAGCGGGAATCGCCATGCGTGTCGGCGTGAACTCCGGCTCGCTGGAAAAAGATCTGATTGACAAATACCACGGGCCGACACCACAGGGGATGG
>JAGVEU010000055.1 GCA_020057985.1 Calditrichota bacterium
ATAAAGTCGTAAGTCCTTCGTTTTTATAGAGTTGCTATTATGTTCAATCACCGCTTGCAGTTAAGTGGCCGTTGTGAAAAAGAGGCGAGGAAGGCCTCTCGGAAAACGCTGAAATACTGAAAATATGAAACGCTGAAAGTTGAATAGAATGAATAATAACTTACGACCTGCCCCGTCCAAACGCCTGTTTTCTGTTGCATAAGTCGCAGGGATGTGGTAAATTATAGTGGTTCCCGATAGTAAGTTGGCATCAAGACCCCCCTTGGTCCCCCCTTGCAAGGGGGGAGACAAGAGCGGCATTACAACTTAATAATCCTCTTTTCGATTTTCATTTTTCTTTTTTCCACGCGCTCCCTCCGCGGCACAATTCCGATTGTGTCCGTCTTCGTAGCGCCGCATGGATATGCGCTCTTTATTCCTAATTCCTAATTCGTAATTCCCAGTCCCCCATGCCTACAAAACCCAAACCCAAAGCAGCAAAGCAGGCGGAAACCTACCGTCACCCCGAGTCGGAGAATCTTCTCCGTCCCGAAGTCGGCACGCAGGCGAATTTCCGCAAGAAGAAGCCGCCGGTGACCTATCGCTATGACTCGTCGCTCTCTCCGTCGTTGCAGTGGGATGGACAAAACTCGACGCGGGATCTCGGCGAATGGCTCATTGCGCGGATTGAGGAAGCGACCAAACTACCGCCGCCGCATGTGTTTCCAAAACCGCAGGAGTTCAAGGTACACAAAGACCGCATCATCAGTGTGCGGAATCTGCAGGACGCGATTGAGGAATTGAAGCGCATTGAAAAGCCGTTTCTCGACTGGGCAGGCAAGGCCGAGCGGCTATCGTTTGATGTGCCCACGTTGCCGCTGTTCGTGCATGAGCGGCTCTCGACTAAGGCGATTATTGAAACGCTGGTTGGGCACAAGCGCGAAAAGACCATGGATCTGTTCGGTGATCCGCAGCATTCGATTTCCGATCAGGTTCTGAAGGCATACGAGCACAAAGACCCGTGGGTGAACCGCATGATTCTCGGCGATTCGCTCGTGGTGATGAACAGCCTGCTCCATTACGAGAAGTTGGGCGGTCAAGTGCAGATGATCTACATGGACCCGCCCTACGGTGTGAAGTTCGGTTCCAACTTTCAGCCGTTCGTGCGTAAGCGCGACGTGAAACACAACGACGACGAGGATATGACGCGCGAGCCGGAGATGGTAAAAGCCTACCGCGACACATGGGAACTGGGCTTGCATTCCTACCTGACCTACATGCGCGACCGCCTGCTGCTAAGCCGCGATCTGCTCGCACCCACCGGAAGCATCTTCGTGCAGATCTCCGACGAGAATGTCCATCACGTGCGCGAACTCATGGATGAGGTGTTTGGGGAAGAGAACTTCGTATCAAGTTTGGCTTTTACGACAACCACAGGACGCGGCGGAAATTTTGTTGATAACGTGTTCGATAGCTTGTTGTGGTATTCTAAGGACCGACATCGCTGTAAATACACGCAACTCTTCATGGTACGAACTAAAGAGCAACTAGATGAAAGATACTCTCATGTTGAATTCTCTGATGGGTTGGTGAGGAAATTGACGTCTGACGAATTGGACGGTACATTGCCGACTCCGGATGGAAGGAGATTCAGGTTAAGTGGGGTTACATCCCAAGGAGCATCTGATCGCGAGACAGGAGGCCCATTTGTATTTGGTGGGGTAGAATATAAACCCTCTGCCAATAGGCACTGGTCCGCAACGCCTGCAGGACTTAAACGCCTTGTTGATGCCAATAGAGTGACAACTGAAGGAAACTCATTAGTCTATAAACGATTTGTAGATGATTTTCCCTTAGTTCCTATTAGAAATGTCTGGACAGACACGGGTGGTGGCGCGCTGGTATCACAAAAGATTTATGTCGTTCAAACATCAAACAAAGTTATCGAGCGTTGCCTTCTCATGACGACCGACCCCGGCGATTTGGTGTTAGATCCGACGTGCGTGCGGAAAGGGACGCGGGTGTTAGTGCCGGAAGAACCCCCCTTAGTCCCCCCTTACAAGGGGGGAGAAGGATCTGTCACACCTTACAATGGGGGAGACCGGATCGCTGACCGTTACGATAGAGGAGACCGGATTGCTGATCCTTACAGGGAGGGAGACCGGAATTCTGCCGATTCTACCGCTCATACAAGCGGTGATCATCCGGTTGACCCTCTGGTCTCCCCCCTTGTAAGGGGGGACGGAAGGGGGGTTCTTTCCGTACCGATCGAGTCCCTTCGCCCGGGTGACCTGGTCTTCGCCCACGATGGCAAGCCGCACAAGGTTTTACGTATGATTCAAAAGCGCGTGCGGGAACCACTTCTCGGTCTTCGGCATCGTCATTCCGAAGCTCCGTTGTGGTTGACACCTGAACATCGCGTGCTAACCGCGCAGCGGCGCGCGGCGTTCTGCTCCAGCAATGGCCCCACCATAGGCCCGCCTGCAACCGATGACACGCGCCTGCGTGCTCAGGAATTGCGGCACTCGACCACTGAAGCCGAGCAGAAATTGTGGCGACGTCTGCGTGACTGGCAATCGGGAGTGAAGTTTCGCCGCCAGCATCCGCTGGGGCCGTACATCGCAGATTTCTGCGCCCTGACGGCGGGTGTGATCGTGGAGCTTGACGGCGGACAACACGGCGAGCCGGAGCAAGTGGCGCACGATGCGCAACGCACTGAATATCTGCAAGCTCACGGCTTTCACGTCCTTCGCTTTACGAATCGAGAGATTCAGGATAGCATGGACGGAGTCTTGAATACGATTCTGTCCACCGTGGAGAGTCTGACGGAAGAGGCGTCATGGACCAAAGTTTGGAAGCGAGCGGATGAACTGCGAGCCGGAGACGTGGTGTTCTTCGGCCATACGCTGCGGCCAGTGCGTCTTACTGAGATACTGAGTTCAACTGAGCATCTGCCTCATTGTCCTGACGGTGAAGAAGTCTTCGATCTCGAGGTTGAAGGCGCGCATTCCTTCATCACGGAGGTCTGTGCCGTTCATAACTGCGGCAGTGGAACGACAGCTTACGTGGCGGAGCAGTGGGGACGGCGGTGGATCACGGCGGATGTATCACGTGTACCGTTGGCTCTGGCAAGGCAGCGATTGCTCACGGCCACGTTTTCATATTACGATTTGAAGGATTCGCCGCGCGGCCCGGCGGGAGGATTTGTCTATAAACGCAAGCAGAACGCAAAGGGCGAGGACGTGGGCGGAATTGTGCCGCACGTCACATTGAAATCTATTGCTAACAATGAGCCGCCGGATGAGGAAGTCTTGGTAGATCGTCCGGAGACCGTAAGTAGTGTCACGCGCGTATCTGGCCCGTTCTGTTTTGAGGCGACAATTCCCACTCCAGTGGATTGG
>JAGVEU010000383.1 GCA_020057985.1 Calditrichota bacterium
CCAGTGGCGGAGAATGGGGAAATTGCCCAGGCAACTCTCTGATTGTCTGCAACGATGACAGTTATTGCGGTAGCAATCCTACTCTTCAGAGCACGGTTGCCTGGCAAGCGTCTGCCAGTGTGCGATACTTCCTGCACATCAGCGGCTACAACACTAATGCGGGACACTACGTTCTGAATGTGACCGGCACTCCATGTCCGGTGGCTCCGCCACCCGTAACCGATCTCGTGATTCGACTCGACCTTCCAAACCACGGCACAATTCTCAATTGGAGTCCGTCTCCGGGAGCCACCAGTTATAATATCTATGAAGGAATCTCTTCGGATAATCTGTTCGTGCCGTCAAATCTGATCAACACCACGACGGACACCACCATCGCTTACAATTATGTTCTGGATCTTCCGATTCAGTTCTTCTACGGCGTGATCGCGGTGAACAACGCCGCCCTCAACTCCGTCCCGGGCAACACGGACGATCTTCCCAAAGCCAATGCCGTCCAAGGACCGATTGTAGTGTCTCCTGGCTTTTCGGCAACAAAAGATAACATCGAGCTTGGCGGTGAATGGAAGACAAGAGCCGTCATCCCACAGAAAAATTAGCCTTTAGAAAAATCGCCGTTGACAGCTAACAAGCTGTCAATGGCTCTGTTGCAGTCTTGAACATCAACAACCGCCGTAGTGGATTCTCCCATTCCACCACGGCGGCATGTTTTCATCATGAGCGTTTGCTGGATTAGTCATGCACCGACTTATAAGCCAACTTTCTGGTCGGCGGGCTTTTAACGACAACGGCGTGGCTAGCCCTTGCATGCGATAGTGCTCAATAAGGGAGCCTCTTTCCTGACAAGAATGTCCACAAGTAAAAAACATCACAAGTACAAGGGTATGAAATACAATTGCATACATGGAAATGAACTTTTTTTTGACAAGCCGCCTTTGTACTTGACAATGGGAGGTTCGTTTGTTATCTTGATTCACATACTACAATTCTTATCAGCAAGTCGGCGGGCTCGATTTTAGGATCTGACCTTTTCCGCAACTTTGATAGCACTTCTTGCAGACTGACTGCGTAAACTCGAGGATCCGCCGCCGCTGACCCGAACAAACGTGGGCTATTTTTATTGCTCGAAAAGGAGGAACATTATGTGTAAATTGCGCGTTTTTTTCTCCATTGCGATTTCCATGCTCATCATAAGTGCTCTCGTTGCAAAGAGTTCTCGCGACCAACAATCGCTTCTTACTGTTGCGATGTCGAACTCAACCAATAGTGTGGCGATTCCTATCGAAGCAGAGATCAAGACCCTCGAAGCACAACTGATAAGTGTCTCGGCGGCAGAATCAACAGCGCCTGAAGAATAAAGTCGCCGATACGCTACTCATATTCCAGAACAACCCAGCTTAAGTCAAATCCATCTGTGCCATATCGGCCTATTTATGCGAAACACTGTAGCTGGAGATGTGTGCGTTTTTTTATTTTGTACAATGTAAAAGGAGGAAGAGGATGAAGAGAGTAATAGTCGTTTGCCTCGGTGTGCTGCTATTCGCCATCAGGACAAGCCTTGCCTCTGTCGGCTGGGCAAACTACCAATGGCCGTGCTTCGGCGCAGGCTATGCCGACAACCAGAACATTGACATCTACTCGCAAGTCTGGAAAGCCGGATGCACTGAGGCCCCCGGTCAGTGCCCCGATCTTTCGGCAACGCTGTATTACAAGAAGCCGAGTGACCTATACTATTATCCGGTACCGATGACCTTCAACGTGCAGGTGGGCGATAATGACGAGTTCACCGCCCAAATTCCAAGCTTCGCCACAGATGCATCTGAACCGATGTGGTTCTACATCCAATACTACGACGCAAGCGACGCCTCATACTTTGATCCAACGGATCACTGCGGCGGCGGTACGGTTCCACCGATGGTTTTGAGCATCACGCCTGCTACAGAGCAGGACGTGACGGTTGTGTTCCGCGTAGACATGAATTGCCTGGCCCCAGAGCTATATTCAGGCGGAGTCTTTGTTGCCGGCGATTTCCAGGGATGGAGTGCTTGCACATCTGCGATGGCGGACAACGACTACGACGGCGTCTATGAAGGTTCCTGGTTGTTTCCGGCCGGCTCCAATCCGAATCACCTATACAAGCACAATCGGAATGGCACGGACAGTTGCCACTGGGAGGACAACATTTCCAACCGCACACTCACCATTAACGATTCGCAATCCACGATGACGCTCGACGTGGTCCTTTGGGACAACTGGGATTGCTCAGCTTCCTTAGGTCGCTGTTGCTATGGGAATCCCTGCCAGCCATCATGTGCGGACAACACGTCGGCGGAGTGCGCCGCCTTGAGCGGTACTTGGACCGCGGAGACAAGTTGCGTTGGCAGTCCCTGCGGGAGCTTGTGGGCAGGCGCCTCGATCGGTAAAGGACCAGGAGGCGGTTCACCCCTGACCGAAGCCCTTGCTCCGGCAGATGTGCAGACCATCAATCAGGCCATAGACAACATTGAAAACCGGGGCGGAGGCGGAGAACTAAGCTGGACCAAATCCGACATGTCGCGAGTGCGCATGAAACGCAAAGATATCGCGGATGGGCTGCGAAAGCAGTTGAAAGACCGTATGGATAAGGAGCCCTCGGACGATTGGTATGCCAAGACCAGCCACCCTGACGGCAAAGGGAATACTGAGAAGGACAAGATAACGATTGACACAAAGACCCTCAATGATGCTGCCGGTGGAGGCGCAGGGATGGGTCTTCTCGAAGAAAAGTTGTTGCACGAATGGGTGCACAAGACTCAAACCCGAGACGGAGTGGATTCCACTTCCGCAGCCCGGGAACAGGAGTGCGACGCTGCCGAAATCGCCTATAAAGCCGGCATTCTGCACATAAACCCCGTTGACAACCCGGATTTCCGATGGGTGATAACTTTGTGGAACAGGCATTTTCGAGAGTACCATGGTCTGCCAGATGTTCGAGCGCCTCATCAGGTCACGAGCAACGGCTACCTTTTCTTTGTGTTTCCGTCGGAGCAAATGGCGGGCGATTCTCTCGTTTCCTACTACTTACAGACACAGCAATTATGGAACCACGATCTCTCCCCGCTTGCCGTGACGGACATGCTGGCGCAGCCGTCGGAATACCCGAACGGGGTCAATCTTCTGCTGTGCGGGCTAGTCGGGGGTTACACTGGTCGGATTCAAGGGCTAAGCGTACTCAATGGTGAGGTGGTGGGCACGATTGCCACCATGAATCTCCCATGGCCAATTTACTCGATGACCCGATTGGGAAACTCACATACGTACTTTCTCGTCGACACGTCAACGTCACGGATTCGGGTCGCCTGCGACACAAACTTCGACACCGTTCCGGACGAGATAATCGGCGTCTTCGCGGACGCCGCCCAGTATCCGGAATTGGACGGGCTGCACATGGCTGAACCCGCTACGCACCCCGATTACGGATTCGGAGTGCTCACGGGGATAGGGGACGTGGATCTCCGCGACGAAGAGGATCCGTACGATCCACGTTTCTTCATGCCAGATGCCAACTGGGACCTTGTGGCTGACGCGGTGATTCCCCTTCATGTCTATGAGTTCCTGGACTACGTGCCGGCCATTGTTTCGCCGTGGAATGGTAATGCCTTCGTGGACATGAGGGCGCAGTGGCGGCACGATGTGAATGTCTATGCCTCGGACTCTTCCGGCCAGAATCTCGGCGAACTTCTCGGAAACGTTCGCATCACGGCGGGCATGGATGCGATTGTGCCGATTTCCCGTGCGCTGAACACCGGCGAGTATGTCATCGGCGTGGATCAGACTACTGGCCGGCGGCCATCCGTGGCAACTCCCGTTGTTGATCCGACACCGCAACATCTGGTTGTCTTCCGCACCGCGGCCAATGACAGCACTCCCGAGCAGCTTCGCCTGGACTGGAAAGACGTTCCTGGTGCGGAATACTACCTAATCTTCGCCTCCACTGACGGCCTTAACTTCGGCGCCACGGGCGACAGGGTGTATTGGCATAACTTCAGCATGCCGCTGCCAGTGGAAACCCGGCGTTTCTACCAAGTCGTCGCTCACCGCTGAGGCAGTTTTGACTTTACTAAGTCGCGCCAATGACTGAGGCGGGACGGAGCCCGCCGGAAGTAGATGATTATTCTCGTCTTTTTCAAAGCCTCTGTAAATGCTTCGATGGCTCTGTTGCAGTCTTGAACATCAACAACCGCCGTAGTGGATTCTCCCATTCCACCACGGCGGCGTATTTTGATTATAAGCGCTTGCTGGCTCAGTCATGCACCAGTTCATATTCCAACTTGCGGGTCGGCGGACTCTCCATCGAGCTTGCGACGCTCAGTTTACCGCAGACCGGAACCTTCAGGGTCTCATTGTAGACCAGCACATTCTCATTGGAGATGAAGAGATGCACTTCATAGATTCCTGCACTCACGGTTCTGATGTAGATTCCGCCGGGGCGAAGGGAGACCAGTGGCTCGCCGTCAATCACGACGTCATAGGACGTATAGCTCGATTGGTTGAAGAACAAAATGTCGCCGGTTTTCTCGGCTTCGCAAGCCTTGGGATTGGTGATCTCGCCACCGGACATCGTGCCGGCATCAGCTTGCTCCTCGCCAATCAACTTACTGATTGCGAGTTGGTCTTCCGGCTCCTCTTTGGCTGCGGTGCTGGGGGCGCTTCCACATCCCTGAACCAGCAAACCGGCCATGAACGCCAACATGCATGATACGAGCAGTACACTAAGACTGCTGCTTTGGAATAGGGAATA
>JAGVEU010000260.1 GCA_020057985.1 Calditrichota bacterium
GCGGAGCGTTCCTCGTCACTTAATAGAATTTCGGGGGCATGTTTACTCATAACCCCAAGATAATTATTTATTATATCTTTTGCAAGTAGGTACTAGGCACACCAGAGATCTGTATGCAGAGAGTAACCACATCGTGGACTGAGTGTTCCGTTACGTGGAATGCTCTGCCTTCCGTCAATTCTACACCATACGATTGCCATACGATAAGCCCGCCTACAATGACGTTCGATATGACGACGTTCGTCATAAACTGGAAGAATGGAACTTGGTCGAACTACGGTATTCGCATGCGCAAGAACCCGGATGGATCTCCCAACGCTGTGATGGCTGTTTATTCCAAGAACTACAGTATTTCGTCCATGCGACCAAAATTGCAAATCGTCTATGTGCCACCTGTCTGTGATTTGAATTTTACTGCCGGTTCGTTTTCTCCGAGTCCATGTCGTGTGGATCAAAACCTGTTTGTGGAGGCTCTTGTTCGCAATGACGGCAATGCCACCTGCAGCAATAACGAAGTCAAGTTCTATTTATCCACAGATATCATAATCACGCAAACAGATTGTTATCTTGGTCATACATTCGTTACTGTTGCACCTGGAAATAATGCATCGGCTTCCATTACGATTTCCCCGTTGTCAAGTGTTTCCTGCGCAGCACCGGGAACTTACTACGTCGGTGCGTTCTTTCCTCGGGATAACACATACGGAGTAATTTCAGGAACACTGACAATTCTACCCTTGCCGGGAGATTACGCATGTGTCGGTGTTGGTGTCATGGGTAATGCGCAAGATCACATTGATACATACTACGACGGCAGTATATATCAATTGATGGATCGCACGCGTCGCGAACTGAATAATCCCCATAGCCATAACGGACACATGTCAAACACCGCGTTCATCGGCACATACACGTACAATGGACTTCCGGGTGACATACTCACTGATACTGACTGCAATTGGTCAAGCACTACGCAACACCCGGGCGTTGACGCCCATGTGTATGCGGGACTGACCTATGACTACCTGTACCATCAACTTGCCCGAAATGGATTCGATGGTCAAGGCGGGACAATGCGTTCCACCGTGGAAGATGAGGAGTCCATCAACAACGCCTATTTCAATGGGGATCAGGTCGTTTACGGGACTGCCAGCGGAAACAACCGATCAATGGCAGGAGCAATCGATATTGTAGCGCATGAATGGGGGCACGGCGTCACGTATTTCACATCGGATCTGATCTATGCTGGAGAGTCAGGGGCATTAAACGAGAGTTTCTCTGACATGTTAGCTATCACGATCGGTTTTTTTACTGGGATTGATCCTGACTGGCAGCAGGGCGAGAATGCACACATAGATGGAACGCCTATCCGCGATCTACAGAATCCACCGTCTCTAATAGCATTCTGTACCGGGCAACCATATCCTGACACGTATCACGGACCCGGTTGGGCGTATGATCAGAGCAACAGTTGTATTGTCCACACCAACTCCAGCGTTGCTAACAAGATGTATTTCCTTCTCTCGTCCGGTGGCTCACAGAATGGTGTCAATGTGACTGGAATCGGTATCAACAACGCGATTCAAGTTGTTTACCGGGCGAACCTCAGTTACTGGACCCAATCCACAGACTTCGCGAATGCACGCGCTGGCTGTATTTCTGCTGCGAGTGACCTGAACACCAGTTGGGTGCCATCTGTAACCAACGCCTGGGCTGCTGTTGGAGTAGGCGCAACCTACACTCCTCCACCAGTACTCCAAACTTTTGCCATCAACAATGGTGATGCAAGCACGACCAACCAAACAGTTACGCTAAACAACACTGCAACAAACAATCCCGCGCAGTATATGGCGAGTGAGTCTTCCAATTTCACTAGTGCTACTTGGCAGGTTTACTCAACTGCGCCGACCTTCATTCTAAGTGCAGGCTTCGGAACAAAGACCGTCTATCTGAAAGTGCGCAACACTGGTGGAGAGTCAAACGTTAGGAACGATCAGATTGATTATTCTGCACCGCCATGCACGGGTACCATCAGTGTTAATTCTACACCACAGGGTGCAGCAATTACAATCAATGGACAGTCAACTGGACAGGTCACCCCGTATACGTTTACTCAAAATTGCGGATCTTATACGGTCGAGTTGGACTTGGCTTGTTATCAACACTGGACATCCGGGACGATTGTTGTTACAAATGGATCCACTGCATCGCTTAACCCTACTCTAACTCCGGCTGGACTACCTCAAGTCACTAATGTTGTAGCTTCGACAGATCATTCCAATGAGATCCTCATTGCATGGACTGATGTCGCTGGAGAAACAGGATACTATCTCTGGCGCGATAATCAACCGTTTGACACCTTGCTCGCAAATACCATTAGTTTCTCTGACACGCAGGTCTGTGGTTATCATTCATACAGCGTGGCTGCCTTTACGAGTACATGCACAGGGCCGCGTTCCACAGACGCGATCGGGAGGCGCCCCTTACCCGTTCCATCTCTTATCTCTCCAGCGGACTTGGCTACTGGAGTGAGTACGACAGCGCTTCCGTTGCGCTGGCACACTTCGTGTGCCTCAATGTCCTATAGAGTGCAACTCGACACAAGTCCTTTATTCACGGCACCCATTGTTGATGCTGCGACTACAGATACCTCCTATATCGTGCCAACGTTGCTGCAACTCGTGACCTATTACTGGCATGTGAAAGCTCGTGCTGCATTGGATAGCAGTAATTGGTCCAGCACATGGGCGTTCACAACAGGTGGCGGTGGGTGCGACCCAAATGAATTTCTTCCAGACGTGAACACAATGGCCTTGTGGCATTTGAACGAGGGGAGCGGATCAACTGTTCATGATAGTTCAGGGCACGTTCCAAATGGCACGATCAGCGGCGCCACATGGACGGACGGCAAGTACTGTGGTGGTTTGAATTTCTCGACCCAAACCGATTATGTGCGTATTCCTGATGCGGCGAGTCTGGATCTGACGAACACGTTTACGATTGAGTGCTGGATGAAGATTGCCAATCCACGACTATCTACGTATCAGGTGCTGGCAGGGAAGCGTGGTGATTCTCACGATTGGTGCTATGTTCTGAGCCTCAATCGTGACACTGAGGGTTTCTTCTTTGAAGTTGGGCGCGCCAGTGGGACCACAATTGTTGTTTCATTGCCTACCCCACTTGCCAGCTATATGGGAATGTGGACTCACGTGGCTGGAGTAGTGGCTCAGGATACGGCATATCTCTATGTTAACGACATCCTCCGGAGCTCTCTTGCGCCCGGTTCGCTTAACGCCGAGCAGTCAAGCAACTCGTTTATGGTTGGCAACTCTCGATGGGATTTGCCGGGATGGAACCTTGGCGGAAAGATAGATGAAGTGAGAGTGTCTAACGCTGATCGCTACGCGCCATCTCAAGTCACGAACGTCAGCGCGACAGACGATCACTGTGACAATGTGGTTGTGACTTGGACTGATACTCCAAACGAGACTTTGTACAAGATCTTCCGCGACGGAAGTCAGATCGGGGAAGACCTGCCGGCCAACACGACGTCCTACGTGGATACTCCACCTCCCGGGTGTTACAACTATACGGTACAGGCATGCAGTCGTTGCGGCTCGGTATCTAACGCCGATCAAGGGTGCAGACTCAGCGTGCCGCCTCAAGTTTTGGGGCTCAGTGCCACCGCGTGTATCCCCACGATTTTGACATGGCAGGACATACTCACGGAATCCAAATATCACATATATCGGAATGGTGCCTTAATTGATAGTGTATTATCAAATACAACCACGTACAGTGACTGGGTCGGCAACGGTACACTCATCTACCAGGTGGTCGCAGTCAACAATTGCGGATCTGGGCTTGCTTCTGCTCCAGCACAGATCACATGTCTACCTGCAATCGAAGGCCTCGTAATCCGCATCAGCGGCTCCAACATGGTCTTAAGTTGGCCACCTCAGCCGGAAGCAGCTGGGTACGATATCTATTCGAGTGACTCGCTGACATTCTATCCTACACAGTCAAACCATATTGCATCTCGCGCAGACACATTCTTCATCTGCCGTTGGGATACCTGGTCAACGACAATGCGTTTCTTCACTGTCACCTACCATACTGAACAGAATTGTGCCCTTTTTCTTGATGAAGTATCCGGTTACGCTGAGGCACCTGATCACGATAGTCTGGACTTCGGATCAGGAGATTTCACGCTGGAAGCTTGGGTGTGGTTGGATCGTCACGGAGCTGGCTACGTACCTATCGTGATAAAGGGAGTATCCTCTTCCATTGCGTACTATTCCATTTCCATTGAATCCCCCACGAATAAAGCCTCTTTCGCAGGGGCCTACAACAACCAAGAATGGAACGCTCGATCACCGAACAGTGCAGACAGCGTCACCGTGCAAACATGGCATCACATAGTCGGTGTACGATCGGGGAATACTTACAGTGTCTATGTTGATGGAGTTGAAAAAGGTTCAGATTCGAGGGAGGTGGGAAGTACAAACACAACCAACCCATTATGGATCGGCCGCCACAGCAATTACAGGTTCCCCGGCCGCATTGACGAAGTACGCATCTGGAGTCGCGCGCGCAACCAAGCGGAAATCCAAGCCGATATGTGCCTTCAGCTCACTGGCAATGAGCCGGGACTTGTTGGTCTCTGGCAATTCAATGAGTGCCAAGGAACTCTTGCTGAGGATGCGTCTCCCAGCGCGAACGATGCAACTCTCTTCCCAGGCTTTCAGCATGTAACAGCCGC
>JAGVEU010000165.1 GCA_020057985.1 Calditrichota bacterium
AACTTGAACGCCCGTGCAACTTTTTCGAGACTTGAACGTCTAATAGTAAAGCAAGCCCCCCAGAGTTCGTAAGTTCAATAGAATCAGTTCCACATGAAAAACAGGCCTTGCGACCCCAGTTTTCGCGCTTTCAGACACCCTCCGGAGCCAGTAACTTCTTTATGAACAGTGAAATAAGGCAGTTCGTTTGGTCAAAAAATATTTCTCCACTTTCACATTTTTCATAATCCCAACCATTGGCAATAATAAAAAGCGGGGCACTTGGAGACAAGTGCCGCCGCGAGTAAAAACCCCCCTTTGTCCCCCCACTATTCGTGGAGGGATTTTGAGTGCCTGCACCATCGCGCTATCGGCTTAATAATCCCCCTCGCCAACGCTCTTCTGCATTCACCCTCTGCAATCCACTCGGCAAGCGGTGGCGAGATGCGATAGTACAGATGAACGAAACCTCTGCCGAGAGCTGATTTCAATAGTACGTTATCGCGAAAGCGGCGCAAGGTTTCAACCTCCGGATCGAGATCGGAGCCATAAGCCGCCGTGGCGATGAAGCAGCCGATCTTTAGACTCGCTTTGTCTTCATCATCCTGCCAGAGTTTTTTCCCCGAAAAGAGCTTGAGTTTGTTAGCGCCCGACATGGTCTCGGTCAGCTCTTGATCGGCGGTCTCGAAGAAACGGATGACCTCTCCCGGATCCTCGTCGAAGACTTTGGTGAAGTTGAGCTTGGCTCGTTCAGGTGTTACGGGTTTGTAACCACCGATGTGTGAGCCGTCTCCGGCGGCATCCATGAACACCAGATACTTGATTCCGATGTAGGAATACTCGATCACGTAGAACGGCCAGAGCACGCGCTTCTTGTCAAGCTGCGAGAAAAAGACGTCTTTGATTTTGGCGCGCTCGGCGAGAATCCCTTTCAGACGAGCCTCGGCCTGATCAATCGGTTCTGTGAATCCTCCTACTGGTAAGTCGTCATCGGCAGTGTTCGTATAGGGTACGAGGGGAGTGGTGGACGTGGAGCGAATGACCGAGCGACAGAACTCCACATGCACCATCGCGCGACGATCCTCGAACAACTCAGCCATCATCCGCTGACTCAGGTCTTCCAGAGTCACCTCGCGTTTAGGTGCGAAAAAGCGAAAGGCGGGAGCCTGCATCTTTGTCGCGGCAAGCTGAGTTGAACCGGGAACAAGTTCAGTGAATCCGCCGGAGATGTTACCCGTGCCGCGCCAACCGGAATAAACTCCCGTGAATAGATAGAAGGGAAAGTAGGTGCCGGTACAACTGGTAATGCGCGCGCGTTTGCCGAGATCCTCTGGCACGTCAGTCTGCGCACAGGCGATGAACTGTTTTGCCGTTTCGCGTGCCTTCTGTTCATTCATCCGGCAGGGCGCGATCTGATCCAGTGCATTGCCCGGACTCTTTGGCGCCACCACATAAGGACTACCGCAGAAATCGCACACCGGATGCGACTCGCGGGCATCAAACGGAATTTCAGCGCCGCAGTTCGTGCATTTCAGAGTGCGGGACGGGGATTCGGTTTCCATCGCTTGGCCCTCTGTTTACATTGCGGATATAAGCTGTTTCTTCATCGTGGCGAATTCGTCGGGTGTGATTGCACCGGTGTCAAGCAACTCCTTTAGCTGTTTGATACGCGCCATCATTTCATCGGCGGTGGCACGCGGCGTTGGTGTCTTCGTGGCCATCGCCTGTTGCAAATAATGAGGAAGCATCGCGCCCATTCCCATTCCTGCTCCCACTCCAACCCCTGCCGAAGCCGTCCCACCCGGATTCTCCGCCGCCGATTCCAACGCCATTCCCGCCTTGAACTTCATGAACTCATCGAGATTGCCGAGCGCTGCAATCGCCGAGCGCGTGTCAATCACATTCTGAACCTCATCGGGTGGTGAAATCGAGTTCACATAGAAGTCATGCAGCGAAAGTCCCAATCCTTTGAACTCCTCCTGCAACTCGGTACGCATCCTTAGCCCGATTTGATTGAACTGCTCAGGGAGATCAAAGATCGTTTTCAGAGTTTTGCCCAGCGCTGTTGTCAACCGGGCGACGATGACATTGCGCAAATAGTTGGCGATGGTGTCATCGAAATAAAGTCCTTCCGTGCCCACCACTTTATTGAGAAAGACCATCGGATCGGAAATCTGAATCGAGTAGATTCCGTGGGCGCGTAAGCGAATCATCTTGAGTTCGGTGTCACGAAACACAATCGCCGTCGGTGTTCCCCATTTCAGATTGGGAAACAGTTTCATATTCAGAAAATAGACTTCCGAGCGAAACGGCGATTCAGGGCCGTAGCCGAAGCTCGTGATCCATTTGCCGACGGCGGGAATATTCTGCGTCTTCAGAATATAACGCCCCGGTGGAAAGAGGTCAATGGCTCTTCCATCGCGAAAGAAGATCGCGTTCTGGCTCTCGCGCACGGTCAGTTGCGCGCCCCACTTGATTTCGCACGATCCGTCTTCCGGCACTCGCGCAACCATTGTTTTTCCCGAGTCATCAAGGAACTCGAGCACTTCCATGAGTCTTGGCATTACTTCAACTCCCGCAGTATGATGTTGCGCTCATCGGCATCCTCGGATAAACGCTGGATGATTGAAAGCAGATCCTGTGCATAAAATTCATTTACCTTCTCTTCGAGCATGGCAGAGCCGTCCAGAAGCGAGATATCGCTGGTTAGAATTTGCTGTTGCTCAATCTCACTTAGCCGTTTGTCGCTCATGAAGGGCGAGGTGCCGACCGGTGAATACAGCACTCGATTCAATAGCGTATCAATCTCCTTGCGACAGCGTTCCAGAGCTTCGGTCTGATCCATGTTGCCGGATCGAAACGCCAAACGAATGCGATCGTCAACACGCACCTCGCATTTGCGCAGCGTCGAGACCACGCGGTCTCGAATGCGGGCATCATCCCGGCGGCGGGACTCTCGTTCGGTATAGCCCGTAAAGCCGGGCAGAATACCAAGAATCTTGTCCAGTAAGTTGCGTTCCCTATTCATCATTTTCTCCTTGTGTACGAATTTCAACAATGAGCTATTTTGCAACAGCTATGCCAGCATGGACAAACTGCAAGCTACAAACATCAAACTTCAAACCGGAAAGAGAGATGACAATTCTGCTTGTGTTTATTTGCCAAAAGAGGCAATGAAATGGGATCACGGCCTATCTGCATAATGCACACACATATTATGTAACACGGTATAAACGATAATAATGAATCATAAACATGAGTCTATTTATTATACTTTTCTCTTGCTTTTATGTCAGTTGAGTTGTATCTTATGTCGCTTCATATATGTCATATTTGTTGGCTTCGAATCTAATAGCGGAGGCTCGGATGAAGTTGGTAATGATTTTTGTATCGGTGGCGTTTCTGAGTGCAGCGGCGGTTGCAACACCACCCGCGGTAAGCTGGGAGCAGCTTTTCAGCGAAGCCAGTACGGACTGGGGTTATGCGGTGCAGCAATGCAGCGACGGCGGATATATCGCGGCGGGGTTTACCGATGCGAACGCGCCGGGATTTGACGCCTATCTTGTTCGTACGGACGGTTTGGGGAATGGGATCTGGACTCGCATGTATGGCGGAGGTGATGATGATGTTGCAGAAGCAGTGATTCAGAAAAGCGACGGCGGATTTGTGCTGGCGGGTTACACTCGCTCGATGGGTGCGGGTGATGCGGATCTTTATTTTGTAGTCGTTGACGCGGTGGGAAGTCTCGCCACGCAGGTTACTTATGGCGGAGTTGCAGAAGACCAATGCCATGACATGCAGCGAACCACAGGCGGTGGCTATATTCTTGCAGGCCACACCTACTCCTATGGTGCGGGGCTCAGTGACTTCTATCTGGTCAAATTGAACAGCGCGTTTGTTGCCGAGTGGAGCAGAACATACGGAGCGGCCGGTGATGAACAAGCCTTCAGTGTGAAACAAACCGCAGATGGCGGCTATTTGCTCGCAGGAAAGAGCAACTCGTTCTCAGGCGGCGATGATTTTTTTGTGGTGAAAGCCAACTCGGCGGGTGATACGCTCTGGACACGGATTTTCGGTGGAACTGGAGATGATGTTGCAACGGGGATTGCTGAGGCTGCGGGAGGTGATATTCTTGTGGCAGGATACAGCAACTCATACAGCGCCGGAGATCGGGATATTCTGCTCATTAGAATGGACGGCGGCGGAAATCTGCTCTGGTCAACTACATACGGCGGAAGCGGAGACGACGGAGCCAATGACCTCGTGCTGAGCGCTGATGGCGGGATCGTGCTGGCGGGCTGGTCGGATGCCGCCGGGACCACGGATGCTTTTGTGCTGAAGACGGATGCTCTTGGCAATGCCTATTGGATGGTCTCAACAGGCGGCGCAAGTCTTGATGAAGCGTATGCCATCCGGCAAACTGCGGATGGAGGATACGTTTTCGTCGGCGAACAATTTTCAGCGGTGTCGGAGAACATTGATCTCTATTTGGTGAAGCTTGACAGCGATGTGCCGTTGCCGGTTTCACTGCTTTCGTTTTCTGCAACTGCGTCCGACGAAGGTATCCATGTTCATTTTGCAACCGCCACGGAAACCGATGTCTCGCAGTTTGAAATCTGGAGAGGGGTAAGCGCCGATTATGAACGGATTGCGGAATTGCCGGCTCGTGGAAACGCAACCACTGAACAGCATTATGATTACCTTGACCGGGCAATTCAGAGCGGTGTGACCTACTCCTATTATCTGGCGGATGTGAGCATGAACGGCACACGCACCGAGCATCGCGAGCATATAGTTACGGTGACAGCATCGGCCACAAACTCATTGCCGCAGAGTTTTGCCCTAACCGCCTATCCGAATCCGTTCAATCCGACCACCACG
>JAGVEU010000302.1 GCA_020057985.1 Calditrichota bacterium
CTCGGGTAAATATTCGTCAAGAATATCCAGCAACTCCACGACGGCGATTCCCACTTTTTCCTCGCGGAACTCGCTGCCGCAGGGTCTTAGCAGGTAGCGGCATTCGTGAAGACGCCGTTCGATTTCCGCCGGCATGTCCTTGGCCGGAGTCCTCCGAAACAGGCTCTCTGTGATAAATCGGTCAAAGAAAGCGCTCAGACTCGACGCGAACGGCTCGATGTCCTGCACATCGGCATCAAGCGAGCGCCCGCCATCTGCTGTGGAATTCGAGTGCATTAAAAATTAACCTTGCCGGCGACATCAACGACGATCGCCGACTTGTCCTTATAAAGGTCGGCATTGGTCGCATGTGCCTTGAAACTGGTCGAGATGTTTGCTACTTCGAGCGCGAGAGAAAAACCGTCGCTGATCGGGAAGATCGCATCACCGTAGATAACCATGTTGGACTCAATCGCTCCCGGAACCAATTTGGAATCGTCGGTCTCGTTTTGATCCATTCCAAAGCCGAGTACAAAATTGAAATGATCGTGGGGCTTAGAAATGGCATTAAGCCACACTCCCAGGTTCTTGTGGTCTTCGTTCTTCTTGCCGTTGCCCGCAACGGTGAACAGGTTTGCATTGTTGAGGTTGGTGCCGGAATTGACCTCGCCGACCAGATTCAGCAATTTGTGAAATTTAAGATTGAAATCAAAACCAAAGCCAGTGGCGGTGAAATCATCATTGCTCACATTGGCATTAGGGTCAAATGACGCATACGCGAAGTAAACCCCGACGACGTGCTTGTCCATGACCTTAGCCGAAAGTCGCCCCTGAATCATCGGCATCCCGGAGAGGTTGTCCGCGCCCATCGCATTAGTATCCGTTGTGCCGCTCAGTGAATCAATAGGCAGGGCGGTATCCTTGCTTGTTACCAACGTCTTGGCTGGGTCTCGCGTCGCTTCGCAGATTGCCAGTTGCAGCATCGGAACCACGTCTTTCATGGGCATCTTGTAGCCAAACTGGAACTGCGGGCGACGAAATCCCTGATTGCCCGCATACCACATATTGCCGTTGGTATTATTGGTGAGAGGATTGTTCGGCGAGAACAGATCCCACTGCTGTCCGGCGTGAATTTCCCACTTGCTTTTGGAGAGCGACGCATAAGCCAATCGAATGCGCGGTGAAGCATTGGCATCGTAACCGGTTCCGGTAAAAAAGTCCATTTCGATGAGACCGCCGACCTTGAGGTTTTCACCCACAGATCCTTTCAGACCCAATCGAGTATGTTGCGCTGTGAATCCCACCGCCGGGTTTTCCAAAGCAGTGTCGCTGGATACGATCTGAGGCGCTAACAGACTGTAGTTTCCGAACGACAAGACGCCGCCTGTTGCATAAACCATATCCCCCTTTACAAAGCCGTATGGCTTCACTTCCAAACCGCCCGCGAGCGCAGACACCGAAATAGACAGGCATAGCATGCAAACTGCCAAAGATAAAAATCGAATTGACTTCATAGAATCTCCTTTGATAAAGATGAAAAGAAACGATGTGGTTTATTAGACAAAAAGAACTCTCAGCTCTGATCCGTCCGAACATGTTCGGCAATTTCGTCAAAAACGATCCGCTCCGGATGGGTGTACACATTGATGCGACGGCCTCGGACAAAACCCAAGAGAGTCATGCCGGTTTGCTCGGCCAGGTCCACTGCCAACGAGGTCGGTGCCGTCCGCGATGCCACTACGGAAATGCCAACCCGAGCGGCTTTGCGCACCATTTCCGAGGACAGGCGACCCGTGCAGCAGAGTACCGCAGAGGCTGGTGACAGATTTAGCTGCATCGCCGCCCCGATTGCCTTATCAACGGCGTTGTGCCGCCCGATGTCTTCGCGGATAACAGGGGGACCGCTCACCGTCGCCAACGCAGCCTGATGGATGCAACCGGTCCGGTCATACCAGAGAGAATAGTCTGTTCTGAGAATCGAAAAAAACCGAAGGAAATACTGCGGAGACAGTTTCAGTTCCGGAGTCGCGGTACGATCAATTCGCGGCAGGTCCCGCGACAGGGTCACACCCGCTCCGCAACCGGAAGTGATCGTCTGCGATTTTCGCCACTCCGCCGCAATGAAGGGACGTTCGGGGGCAATGGTGACAGTGACAAGTCCGCTCCCCGGTTCATGATCCGTCCGCGTCACATCGGCAAGGCTGGAAATTACGCCCTCCGTGATCAGGAAACCCAAAGCAAGGTCCACGCAATGAGTCGGAGAGCTGGAAAGGCGCACGAGTTCATCGCCGTTGACGACGATAACCAACGTTGCCTCGACGGCTACGCATTCGTCATTCTCCCGCACCTCATCTGAAGCGCCTTGGTCGGTGGGGTCACGCCACTGAAGAGCAGGCCGATTCGTTGTAATCATTCCGCGCTAATGATCTCCCGCAGATTCCGGTTGAGTTGTATGAAAATAATGATGCCGCCCTTGCGGACTCGAATCCCGCGACGGCGCTAAAGCCAACCTTCCGGAAACGCTCCTACGAGATACGCTCGAAAAAGCGAATTGTTGCCACCAGCCACGGGAGTGCGATAGCGCAGGCATAGAGTGCCGGTAACGCGCGGCGTGGACTCTGCTTCAGATTCCACAGTGTGTTGCCAAGCAATACGCCAAGCGGCGCAGCAACAAGACTGAGTCCGGTAGCCGGCAGACTATCCCGCCATGCGTAGTCAAAGATCTTCTCCCAGCCGCCCGCCACCCAATAGGGATGACGCAGGAGATGCATCGCCGCGACGAACACAAAGAAGGCGGCAACGCACGTCAAGGCTCCCCGCACAACCGCTGAGCGCAGCGCGATTGGAGAATCCTTCCACACGACACTGGACAGAATATCAAAAGATATCGCTACGGAGAGAATTCCTCCCCACGTGCAGTAATGAAACTGCACCGCATAGGTCTTGAACAAGCATACCACGAGACCAATGGCCAGACTACTTCCCGGCAAGTTCACCAATCGTCGGCCAATGGTCAGAAACAGCACTCCTGCGGCAATCATGACGCTGACGGGCAGCGGGAGAATTTCCGTCATCCCCCACAGCGAACCAAGCATGACGACCGGGAGAAGAATATCAAGTCGTTTCATAGGTAATTCCTCACTTTTTTAGATAAGGGCTTCGGTTTATCAGCCCATTTAGAATCCCTGAATACTCTGGAAGCCGCGCTGGAGCGCTTCAACATCCTGCTGTGAAATCCCCGCTCCCGGCTTGGTCGCCATGCGTTCGATCAGGGAATGTTGCCGGCAAGGATTGAGAACCGCCAGTTTTTTCAAGGTACTCTCGTCATAGCAGCGCATACATTGCCGGAGCCGCTACGCCGAAAACTTCATTGGCTTCCTGCACATGGGCTGCGTCAAGATTCTC
>JAGVEU010000013.1 GCA_020057985.1 Calditrichota bacterium
CCACCAATTGCCGCGTTCGGCTTGGGATCAGCGACAACGGTAGACAGCTTGATCGTGCGTTGGCCATCAGATACCGTACGAATCTTCACCGCACTGCCTGCGGACACGTTGTTGACGGTCTATGAAACCAGCGGCGGCTATGTGAAAGGCGATGCCAATGGCGATGGCGCTGTGGACATCTCTGATGCCGTATATCTAATCCAATATATCTTCGCCGGTGGCCCGGCGCCGAATCCGCTGTTGGCCGGAGACGCCAACTGTGATGGCGCGGTGGACATCTCCGATGCGGTGTATCTGATACAGTACATCTTCGCGGGAGGGCCGGCACCCTGCTGAGTGCGCGGAATGGGATAGGCCCGAAGCGATTCACCCGGCCTCGATTCCGGCGGTAGGCGGATACGTCCGGAGCCCCGCGCTCCTGCTGTTCCGTGCTGTTATCGGGGATTTGCCAGAGTACTTGCCCGTGCACCGAGGCAATTCTCAGCTATACGATTGCCCGCGTGCACGACAAGCCATTTGACGCACTACCGTGCGCCCCTCGGCGGCGACATAGTGTCCGATCGGTCAGGTCGATTGGCTTGACAAAATCAGTCAATATTGTTATCTTTAGATCGGATCAGGTTGCCGACGGTCCTGCCCATGCGACTCTGGAGGCCAGCATGTTCCGCGTTGGCTCAGAAGCATGGCTCGATAAAGTCGCCATTAGAACCTGCAAGTTGTTACGTAGTACTACTTAGTAGTCTGAAGTCTGCCGACACTACTAGTAAGTTAAATCCTTAGCCGGGAGACGTCTCACGTCCGGGTCTTCCGCATGTGCTGCGCGAGAGTCTGATTTACTAAATGCACGTGATCGTCCTGGGACGATCTAGAGAGGTTGACAGCCAGTCGGATTCGGAGAAGTTTACCTGCAGTAGATTACTATGTCTTGATATTGATGGAGAAGAACAGATGAAATGGCGAAGCGCGCTGCCTCGGACTTTTTTGGTGTTCCGCTGCGGGATGACGGTGATGGTTCTCTGCCTTATAATCGCTTCCGAGCAGGCGTTGTCTGTACCGGCGGATCCCACGCGCACATTTGAAGTGACGCAGCCGGACGGAATGACAAAGCTCGTCCTGAGAGTTATTGGTGATGAAACCAATGGCCGTCTGATCACTGTCGACGGCTACACCGTTGCCCAGGATGCCAACGGCTGGTATTGCTATGCGGTTCTTGATGCTGCTGGAGAGCTTGTGGCATCGAGTCTGAAAGCAAGGATGGCAGAGAAACGATCAAACGCGGAGAAGGACTTCCTGACACGGACCCCGCTGGGATTAGCGGCCACAAGCCGGGTCGGTGGACCTGATCCGATTTTCTTTGTCCATTCGCCGGACCCAACTCTCACCAAACGCGGAACTACCACGGTAAACAATGTTCTGATGATTCTCATCAAATATCCGGATGAGGCGAATACCTTTCCGGCCAGTGACTTTACCTCGTTGGTGAACGGCCCTAGCTTCGATTTGGGTAGTCTCAAGACATACTACTCCGAAATCTCATATAATGCCTTCACGGTCGACGGCACGGTCGTGGGATTCTATACCGCTGTCCACAATCGGGACTATTACGGCTACAGCGCGGGAATGCAGCGGGCTGTTGTTCTTGCCAGTGAGGCCGTAATGGCCGCCCGGGACGCCGGAGTGGACTTTGCGCCGTTTGACAACAATGGCGACGGCTATGTTGATGGTCTTTTTATCGTTCATGTGGGACCGGGCGCGGAAGCGGGCTACAGCAATTACCCTTGGTCACACTCCGGACACTTATCCAGCCCGATCGCTGCGAGTGGAAAATTAGTCTATGGCTATACCATGGAACCGGAAATGATCTGGGCCGGTGCGCGCGCGACAATCGGCGTCTATGCTCACGAATATGGGCACGCCATCGGACTACCCGATCTTTATGATACGGATTATAGCAGCGAAGGAATCGGCAACTGGTGTCTGATGTCGGGAGGAAGCTGGAATGGTCCCGGTGGCAACGGGCAATCACCGGCGCACATGAGCGCCTGGTGCAAGCAACGAATGGGTTGGCTGCCCCTGAATCAACCCGTATACGACGTTTTAAGCGCTCCTCTTGACCAAGCGGAAACCAACCAATCCTGTTTCAAGCTCAGAAGTGCCCTGATGTCCAGCAGCGAATACTTTCTCGTTGAAAATCGGCAACAAGTAGGTTTTGACACATACCTGCCCGGATGCGGAATTGCGATCTGGCACATCGATGACACCCGGACGAATAACTCGGACGATAATCATCGCTGGGTGGACCTTGAGGAGGCGGACAACACTCCGCCCAGCCAGGCCGGCGATCTCTGGATTAACAAAGCGTTTAATGGGGCTAGCGCTCCCAACAGCAACACTTACAGTGGTGTCGCAACATCAGTACAGGTAAAGGTGCTGTCTACAGCTTGTGCCCAGACTATGAATGCCGACCTGAAGGTCGGTAATGTCGGTGATACTGATGGCGATGGCGTGATTGACACAGTTGACAATTGCCCGATTGTCGCCAACAGTAATCAACTCGACACCGACAACGATGCCGTTGGCGACAACTGCGACAACTGCGTGTCCGTTGTTAACGCCGACCAGACAGATACCGATACCGACGGTCTGGGAGATGCCTGTGATCCGGACATCGACAACGACGGTGTGCTGAACGCGAACGACAATTGCCCGTTCGTTCAGAACTTGTCGCAGATCAACACCGATGTTGACAGTTTGGGTGATGCCTGCGACAACTGCCCACTGCTCACTAACAATGACCAATGGGACGAAGACGCCAACGGAGTGGGAGACTGGTGCGACGGCCTATTGCACATTCACGGTGGCCCGGCGCTCGCCGATGGATATTTCCACGTACCGTATAGTTACCAGGTTCAGTATGCCGGCGGTACCGGTCCCTATAA
>JAGVEU010000230.1 GCA_020057985.1 Calditrichota bacterium
ACGTTATCCGGCTTCGCTACAGCAGCAGACTCAGCGACTGCAGCATGTTCGAGCAACGCGGACTCGATCTCAAACGGCCCGACGAGGTGCCCGCCAGTGTTAATCACATCATCATCGCGTCCCGTGAACCAGAAATAGCCCTCTTTGTCCATGCTGGCGCGATCACCGCAAAGATACCAACCGTTCTTGAATTTGTTCTGATAGCCTTGTGGATTGTTCCAATAGCCGCGTATCAGCGAAGGCCAATCCGGACGTAATGCGATGAGGCCTGAAGCCCCCGGTTGTGTGATCGGTTCGAAGGTTTTCGGATCCAGGACAGCGGCCGTAATACCGGGGAAAGGTCTGCCCATGCTGCCGGGTTTGATCGGCATTCCGGGGAAATTTGTGATGACGATGCAGCCTGTTTCCGTCTGCCAGAACGTATCGTGAAAGGCAAGTCCGAAGGTGTCCTTTGACCAAATCACGGCTTCGGCATTGAGCGGCTCGCCGACACTGCACAGATGACGAAGCGACTTCAGATTATGCTTTTGTGCAACCTCTTTTCCGTCGCGCATCAGCAGGCGAATTGCCGTGGGAGCCGAATACCAAACCGAGATGCGATATTTCTCGATGAACTTGTACCAGCGCTCGGAACTGAAACCGGAATCGAGCACCGCTTGAGTTGTGCCAGTGGACCACGGACCAATGATGCCATACGACGTCCCCGTGACCCATCCCGGATCAGCGTTGCACCAGTAGATATCATCGGGTTGCAGATCAAGAACCCACTTGGCGGTCAGGTATTGCGCAATCAATGAGTAGTGAACGTGCTGCGCGCCTTTGGGTTGACCAGTTGTGCCGGACGTGTAATGCAAGACAGAGGGAGTCTCAGCGGTAGAAGGAAAAACCACGAAGTTCTCAACGCGCGGTTCGTTGCGCATCGCAAAGGAAACCTCACGCTCCTGAAGTTTTCCAACATCTGCATCCACCACAATGATGTGCCGAAGGTCAGGCAACTGCTCGCGAATCTTGCGCACCTTAGCCACATGCTTTTTCTGCGTGATAATGGCCGTGGTTCCGGCATTGTTTAGCCGTGTCCATAGGGATTCATCTCCGAACGCAGAGAACAGCGGCTGCGCGATCCCTCCCATCTTCAGAATGCCGAGGAATCCGATGTACAACTCGGGAACACGATCCATGAACAGACAAATGCGCTCGCCGGGTTTCAAACCAAGCTTGTCCAAGTATGAGGCGATAGTATTAGAGAGCACACGGAGATCATTGAAGGAATACTCCTCTTCGACTCCGTTATGATCCTCCCAAAGCAACGCGGGTTTATTCGCTTGCCCAAGCTGGCAGATGCGGTCGCTGCAATACCACCCGATATTTATGGTCTCACCTTTCCGATAGCCGAGTTCCTCCTCGGAAATAGCCCAGTCGAAGTTATCCCTTTGGTATTCATATAAACTGCTGTTACTCATATTTTCAACCTGTGATGTATGACAACAATATGTTGCAAAATGTACTGAAATGGCGTATATATAAATGTGTAGTTTATTGTCGCCACGAATTTCCTTTTTTTTACATACGAAGAAAGTGAACCATTTCCCAAAGACAATATAACCTCCGAAGGGTTTGTTGTCAAGGCTTCTTGATACTTTTTTCACGAGAAAGAGAGGACAGCGTGGGTCTGTAGATGTGGTGGATTCAGATATTTCTGATTTATTTTCAGAACCACGGTGACGAAAAAACCGGCAGCTTCTCAGCCACCGGTTTCATGAATTATCGAGTGATCCATAATCTCATAGCTGCACACGCACTTGCTCGCATCGCGAATTGCTCACGAACAAAGCCCGCAAGAAGAACGGCTGCGGCGAAATCCGACTCAGGTGTTGATCGGAGCCTGGTAGGGAGGCCGAAGCGGAGGCTGCTTGGAATGGAGCATTCCCGTAATGTCAAGAGCCTCGCGAGTCGCATCCTTTGCCAAGCGATCAATCGTTACCGTCTTGAGAAAATCGTGGATGATTTTCTTGATGCCTTCCCATTCCGGGTGGAGAGTGCAATTGGTGTGGGAATCGCAAAACTTGTAGCCGAGCAGACACTGCTCACCGAAATCCACATGATCTGTGAGGTGCGCAATGGTGAGAAGAGTGATCTTGCTCGGATCACGAATAATTGTGTAACCACCTCTTTGCCCACGAGTCGCTCCGACGATTCCGGCAACCTTAAGCTGATGCAGAATCTTTGACAAAAAGGGAAGAGGTATCCCTTCGGTTTCTGCAATCTGGATCGCAAGGACCGGGCCGGTTTCCTTTGCCATGGCTAAATGCGTTAGCGCACGTACAGAATACTGCCAAGTTGCTGACAACATACTAACCTACTTTCTGGTCTTGATGTCCTAAATTTAACATAATTCTACCGCATTGTCAAGAGATTCTGCACAGGGCGAATAAACTTCAATTATTTATTTATCAGGTATTTGACAGGAGAAAGGAGTGCTTTTGTGATTTTTTTCTCATTACCCTCTCACCTTTTCGCACTTGCCGATGCGACCCAATGCGGCCATAAGATCCGCTACGGCACAACTTTCTGGACACAGAGGTACAAATAAAAACGGAGAAAGACCGTTAAAATATCCCGACATCGAAAAGCACCTTCAGCGTCCTGCACCGGTCTGTCGTATTGCGCGGAGTCCGATCGTAGCGGATGCCGTTACCATGTAGAAACGCCTTGAGAAAGAAAAATACTGCGTGTCTGCATAATTCGTTTGCGAAGTAGTGGCCAGCAGATTCTCAGGAGTCGGATCGAAGATTGGAATCGTATTCGTATAGACATGGTACTCGGTGGCTCCGGGCACACTGTGCCATGTGATTGTCACAGAGTTTTCCGTAAATAGAATGGTCAAGTTGCGCACTGTGTCCGGAGCGGTGTTGTAGGAGTACTCATCAGCGCCGATGTCCGGAGGATTCAAACGCGAGTCTCCATCAAAATCCGTAAGCACCGAATCACTCAATGTCCCGAGCCCATTCACGGTGTTTGCTGCCAGACGAATATGCAAATCTGTGCTGTTCATGAATAGCGGATCCACGGCAAGGCCCTGTTGGTCAAAGCCAGCGTTCTGCCATGAAGCCAAAGTCGGATAATTGGTAGTCAGAATTCTGCCCGTGACGAAGGCAGGCGATGAACCGTACAGGTCGTTGTAATTGCTCACAAGCCCACTGCCACCGCTCTGATAGATTCCATAGCTGACCATGTCATCTTCGAGCGACACGATGATGTTATTCAGCACGGTATGTGAACTGCCTGTGGAGATATGAACGCCGCTGATCTCGGCGGTCGTTGTTAGATCGCCAATGGTAATGCTGTTGTGAAACACCTGATTGTTGCCCGAAGACAAGTAAATCGCATTGACTTTTAGGCTCTGAACACCGGCAAAGTCATAGATGAAGTTGTTGCAGACGTGCGCTGTTCCACCGCTGGCCGCTCCACAATAGACTCCCACCGCGCGATTCGTTGTCGAGGTGGACTGGTCGGAGAAGTGGTGGATTTCATTCCCGCAAACCCGAACACTTCCGCCCTGCCCGAGATTGCCGATGCAGACTCCGTAACATGCGGCAACAAGAGTGGTGGGAGATCCGGGTTGAATGTCATTGTCTGTGATTATGCAATCGGATTGGTTCTCGATATAGACCCCATAACGAGCGTTCAAAATCAGGCAATTGCGCACAGTATTTCCTGTGCAGAGATTCGCGGATGGAGTTCCGCCTGACAGAGCAATACCAGTGTAAGCTCCTCTCAGAGTCACTCTGTCGAGTACATTGCTGTCATTCCCGTCCAGCTCGATTCTTGCCGCCACTGTGGAGGCAAGCACGGAATCGGAGCAACGAATCACGCAATCCCTGAATTCATTGAAATCCGAACCGCCTTTCAGCAGAACAGCGGTTGCACAATTACCCGTCGCAGCAACATCAATCTCCTCAAAGGCGAGAAATCTTGCAGCGGTCAGCGTAAGCGTAGCTGTCGCGGTACTATTGGTTAAAGTCACTCTGTTCTCGCCCAGACCCAGCGCTCTGTAGGTCACGCGATTTGAGGCAGAAGTACCGGGAATACTTCCGATCACCACTGCTTCGTTATAGATCCCGAACTGCACCTGCAAGAGGGCAGACCCTGCCACACCACGTAAGCGCAGTGCCAGCGCGGATTCCGCGAAGCTCACAAAATCCGGAGTATCCCCACCGATGTAATAAACTCCTGAGAGCGGTTGTCCGACGACGATAACGTCCACGAGCACGCTGTCATTGGCAGTAACTTCATCGAGAGTGAGTGAGGTTCTCGCCTTCAGCCCTCCGTAGGCAATTCCTGTGTCCGGAGTCGTCCAACTCAGTGCCACGGTATCCATCGAACCTGCCATAAGACTCACAAGTTCTTCATCTACTTGCTGTTCGGCAAAGAGCAGACGGACAGGAATATTTGTCTGATTCTGCGTTCCAAGATTGCGAACGACGACTGGAAACTCAAATGCGGTCAGCGCCAAATAAATGCTGTCAGGTGTTGTCAGCCATTCCACAGAGTAGTCATTTGAGACAACTCCGTAAGTGTATTCATCTGCTCCGATGTCAGGAGTAACTTGTCTCAGATCGCCATCAAAGTCGGTCGTGACTCCCGGTGTTGCCATGCCCGCGTTGCTGAGAAGAGATGCAGAGGGTAGGATATGCAGGTCGAGCGAGTTGCGAAATTCCGGATCCCCATATAAACTATTTGTTTCCTGCCCGGTAGCGTTTTGCCACTCCGCAAGAGTTGGGTAGTTTGAAGTTAGTCCGATCCGACCGACGAGGAAATTCGCGTTAGAGACGCCATTATAGAATGCGTTATAGTTCGTGACTAAGGTACCACTTGTCCACGCGATGCAGATCACGGAGTTCTGCGGTTCGGCATTCTCGATCACGTTATTACTCACATTAGCCACTGTGCCGGCGCCGGAAATGCCGATTCCGACGACCTCTCCTGAGGAGGAAACATCATTCAAGTAGAGACTATTGAATTGGATGTTTGCCAAACCGCCGGCGACAGAAATGCCGTAGAATCCAGAGGTTCCGCTCGGCGCCCAGTCATACAGAAAGTTGTTCCACACATTGGCAATTCCCGCGCCGCTGGAACAGTATACTCCGTACAGGGTTGCTGTTCCTTGCCCTCCACAAAGGGTATTGGCCGATGCCGTTACACTCTTTCCGGATGCCGTCGAACTCAAGTATATTCCATAGCAAATGCCCGTTGCGCCCGCAAATCCTGTATGCACGGTGTTGTTATGAATCTGCGCG
Source organism: Calditrichota bacterium (assembly GCA_020057985.1). GTDB lineage: Bacteria > Electryoneota > RPQS01 > RPQS01 > RPQS01 > JAGVEU01. The sequence continues at coordinate 5,298 of JAGVEU010000230.1, forward strand.
CCTGCCTGCCAGTCTGAGCGGATCGCTGTTCGTGATGTGTTGATCGTGCATCCTTCCACAAGGTTGCCACTATCGGACAGACTGGAATTCCCTTCAAGCCGGATAGCATAATAGGCTCCGCCGATTGTTAGCGCTTGGAGCACATTATGATCGTTTCCGCCTCCGTAAATACTCACTCCAATCGCCGTGGTCTGAAGCAATGAAGATCCATTGACAGAACAATTAGAAAGAGTATTGTAACGATAGAAAATCCAATAGAATATCATTTAAAAGGTGTAACCCAGATTCAAACCAAACCTGAAATTGGACTGGGTTTTGCCCAGTGCTTGAGAGCTGTATTGCGTCAAAGCCCGGACATCATTATGGTCGGAGAAATAAGAGATCGGGAGACTGCGGATATTGCTATGAAGGCGGCATTAACGGGGCATCTGGTTTTAAGTACCCTGCATACCAATGATGCCCCCAGCGCTATTACCAGGCTTGTTGATATGGCGGTAGAACCATTTTTAGTGTCTTCTGCT
>JAGVEU010000215.1 GCA_020057985.1 Calditrichota bacterium
GACAGACTCGTCATCCGGCTGATCCCCAAGCAGCAAAGAAACTACCAACGGCTCGCTGCCACCTACCTCGCGCAATGCTTGCGAATGATGCCAGATCGCATAATGACAGCCGTTCGCCACGGAGACCGCCAGTCCAATCGCTTCCCGTTCGAGCCGCAACAGTCCTTCTGCTGAGAGCATCACCGTTTCGTACAGTTGGCGATGCGCACTCATAAGCGAGGGATCAAGACTGCTCAGCTTGTAGATATTGGCGACAGTGCCGCGCCGAGCTTCGATCTCGCGATAGAGTTCCGCCAGTTCACCGGTGGCTTCAGCAGGTTCGAGGGTGCGGATGTAAGGCATGATTCAATGGAGGGGGTTGATTGAGGTTTCAAGCTATAATTTACTACAGGATTTCTACAATTGCAAATGATAGAATTATCTACATAAAGCTGTGTAACTACACGTTTGTTCTTGTATCACACAATAGAACCATCAGCCAGACGATTGTCACCCTTAACCTCATTGCATCTGGTAGCGCCGCATGGATATGCGCTCCTGAAGATTGAAAGTGAAAAGCGCATATCCATGCGGCGCTACTGTAGAACTGAAGGTAAGAAAAAAGGCGACACAATGCCGCCCTTTGCGCAAAAGAAAAAATACTCGCTACCAAGTATGCAGACGAATCCATTCGGCAAGCGGTCCCCACCACAGACCAAAGACAAGTGTGGGGACGACAGTACCGAGGGAAAGTACGGTAGCCAGACCACCAAGCCTTATGGGCATGGGATTAGGCACGCACTCGGGATCAGGCTCATGCATGTACATGTCCCGAACAATGCGGACGTAGTAGTAAAGCGAGACGACGGTGTTGGCGATACCAATGAACGCCAAAGTCCAAAGTTTGCCGCTGACCAAAGCCGCAAATAAAAGGAACTTACCCGTGAAACCAGCCATTGGTGGGATACCGGTCAGACTGAACAGAAAAACTGTCAACAATAGGGCGGGAATAACGGCGGTTCTGCCGATGCCACGGAAATGATTGAGAGACTCGCCACCGCGATGACGCTCGATCAGGTCCACAATGAAGAATGCGCCCAGATTCATGAAAAGATAGGCGACCAGATAAAAGAGAATTCCCAGCACCGCTTGCTGAGTGATATCGTCAGTCGGGTTGGATGCGATCACCGCAAAGCCCATGAGAATATAACCGGCATGAGCGATAGAAGAATATGCGAGCAGTCGCTTAAGACTGGTCTGCCAGAGCGCTCCGAGATTTCCAAAGGTCATGGTAATCGCTGAGGCGGCAGTCAGAAGCCACTGAGCGTCCATCCCATAGAGTCCATTCAATGGCATGAAGGCCGGCATTAAACGGTAGAGTGCAGCGAATCCAGCAGCCTTAGGGACTACGGAGAAGAAAGCAGTTACTGCAGTCGGCGAGCCTTCATAAACATCGGGGCACCAGAAGTGCAACGGTACCATGGCGATTTTATACCCGATGCCCGCAATCACGAGCACCAAAGCAACAAGCAACATGCTCTCCTGACCACTACTTGCAGTTAGCCGGGTCGCAACTTCGGAAATGTCGGTCGTGCCCGTCAAGCCATACAGATAGGAAAATCCGAAGATAAGAAATCCCGAAGACATGGCTCCGTAGAGCACGTACTTCAGCGCAGCTTCCGCCGAACGAACATCATGCCGCCGATAACCAGCAAGCACATAAGACGGAATCGAAACCAATTCGAGGGCTACGAAGAGTGTGACCAAATCGTTCGATCCCGCAAGCAGAAACATGCCCAACACGCCTGATAACACGAGAAGGAACGGCTCGCCATCATCACGGAAACTGAACACCAGCAACCCCAGCGAAAAGGCGGTTGCCACGCAGAAGAAGACCCGGAAAAAGACCGTGACTCCATCCTGAACCACGGAACCGAAAAGATATTTGCCAACGCCCTCGTCAGCGGTGAGTGCCACCACTGCCGTGACCGCAAGGAGCAGCGCGCCGCCAATCGCCGTCAACGTCCCCCGGTTTCGCCGAAAGAGCAAATTAGAAATCAACAGGACGAGAATTCCGGCGGTGAGGATTAGCTCCGGAAGGAAAGGTTGCAGATCCACACTCGGTCCCGAGGGACTCATTATAAGCTCCCGCCGTGTTGGACCAGATTTCCGAGGAAGGACATGGAGGTGTTCATGAGGTCAAGCACCGCATGGGGCCAGATTCCCAGATAAATGACAATGAGTGCCAGCGGAATCAGGGTGAACAGCTCACGGGCGTTGATGTCGGGGAGATCCGTATATTTGGGGTTCGTGCTTCCAAAGAAAATCCGCTGCATTGTCCAGAGCAGATAGCCCGCAGTAATGATAATGCTGCCGATGGAGATAATCGTGAAGGTCTGCCAGACTGGAAAAGCGCCGATGAAGCACAACGCCTCGGAGATGAAACCGGACAGTCCCGGCAGACCCATCGAAGCAAAGAAGGCCACTGCTGTGACACCAAGATATTTGGGCATGACATTGGCCAAGCCACCGAAGCCGGCGATTTCGCGATGGTGAGCGCGATCATAGATAACGCCCACCAAGAGGAAGAGCATGGCGGTGATGGTGCCATGATTGAACATCTGCAATACTGCGCCGTTCATACCGGCGGGAGTGAAAGCGCTCATGGCGAGCATCACATAACCCATGTGCGAAATCGAACTGTAAGCGACCAGCTTTTTCAGGTCGGTCTGCGCCATCGCGCAGAGCGCGCCATAGATAATGTTGATCGTTCCCATGAGCGCGAGAAACCAGGCGAAATAGAGCGTGGTATCAGGCAGCATGGCATAGTTGACCCGCAACAGTCCGTAGGTTCCCATTTTCAACAGAACGCCTGCCAGAATCACGGAAATGGCTGTGGGTGCTTCGACGTGGGCATCCGGCAACCAGGTATGGAACGGAAAGACGGGAACTTTGATCGCGAATCCGATATACAGACCGAAAAAGAGTAACGCCCTGACGGTGTCGAGATTTAGAAAAGCACTATGATTGGCGCCGTTCATCATGTGGAGCATGTTGAAGGTGTGCAGTCCGGTGGCAGGATCCTTGACATTGAAATAGAGCACCAGAATCACAATTAACATCAACACGGAGCCGAGCAATGTGTACAGGAAGAACTTGATCGCCGCATAGACGCGCCGCGGCCCTCCCCAGATCCCGATCAGGAAATACATGGGCAGCAGCATGAGTTCCCAGAACACGTAAAAGAGAAAGAAGTCCAGCGAGACAAACGTCCCGATCATGCCCGTTTCCAAGAGCAGAAAGAGGGCGTGATAGCCTTTCACGAATTTGCCGATGCCCCACGAGGCGGGAATGCAGAGGAAGCACAGCAGCGCAGTAAGCAACACCATCGGGAAGGACAAACCATCCACACCGACAAAGTAGTTGATACCGTACTGGGGAATCCACGAGGCTTTCTCGACAAATTGGAAGGAGGATTCCTGATTGATTCCGGCCATTGTGGTGGAGAACTGCGGATACAGCGAGGCTGCAATCACGAGGACAATCGCCGTCGTGACCAAAGTCGTCCAGCGAATCAGCTTGTGGTTGTTTCCCGGCAGCAACCCGACCACCGCTGCGCCGACCGCGGGAATGAATGTTAGCAGTGTTAGCGGACCCATGTGTCTCGCTTCATATATAAGTGAGTGATAATTCTTTTCATTTTCGGCGTTTCACGTTGTTAGATACGCGGGAACACATTCAGTAGCAGAAAGAGGCCGATCGCGATTAGCGTGTACAGAATATAGCGCTGAAGCTGGCCCGTCTGAAAAACACGGATGCCTTTTCCCCAGACACCGAAAATCCAGGCGGTTAGATTGACCATGCCATCCACCACGTGCAGATCGAACCAGCCACTGACGGTTGACCATAGCCGGGTCAGCGTTGCAGATCCATCCACAATTCCATCAATGACGGTGAGATCGAACCAGGCCAGCAACTTCGAGATTCCGAGCACTCCGCGCACAGCAGTCACATCGTAGACTTCGTCAATCCACCATTTGTGGAACATGCCTCGATAGACTACTCCAAATCTTGTTTGCCAGAGCGCGGGCGAAATCCGTTTCCAATAATAGGCCAGCGTGGCGATCAGAATTCCCAGTCCGGCCACCAAGACCGAAATGAGCATGGCCAGATTGTGCGCGGTATGATGAATCGCAACGGCCTCGTCTGAATGACCAGCCGTAGCGTGCGTCTCGCTATGCGCACCTTCCAGACCTGTGGTCAC
>JAGVEU010000126.1 GCA_020057985.1 Calditrichota bacterium
AAGAATCTCTCCTCTCTCGCCTTCAGAGGGGAACAGAAGGGAAAGCGCCACGGCTCTCCCGCAATTTGTTACAACGTAGTCCAGTCCAATCCACTCTCGGACCAATCCTTACGAAGATCCTCGGCCCGACTCCGGACTCGCGCGAGTAGTGGAGTATCTTCTACAAGACTCGAAATCGCCTGCTGATTGGTGGGGCGTATATCATGCTCTTCAAGTTTCTTGAATACCTGCTGCATGGTCATCTCCGGGTCCCTGAAAAAAGTAGCTCCACGAATGCGAATAAATCTCCATCCCAGTCGCTCCAAAATTGCCTGTCGCTCCATGTCTTTCTGAATCTGCTCGGGATCGGAATGGTAGCGATCACCGTCGCATTCGATCGCAATGCGGCGCTTACCATCTTGGACTACTATATCAATGAAATATCCACCAACAGGATATTCGGAAACTACTGTGTAGCTCGCTCGAACCAGCATCTTGTAGACCTCAGTTTGCAAACCTGCTGGGTTTCGTGCCTCAGCTTCGCTCGCCTGACGTTTATATTGTTCCGGATCACGCGCAAATGAAATCAACTTGTGACGCAAATCCTCGGGGTGCAAATGTGTGAACGGGTCTATCGAGCAAACAACCCACAGTTGGTCCCTCGCGCGACTGGCCGCGACATTATATCTCTTTTTATAACGACCCTCTGCACCCGATATTTTGCGGGGCAACCGACCATTCTCCGGCGGCGAATCAACTACCGATAGAAACATGATATCCCGTTCGTCACCTTGAAACTGCGCGCTGTTTCCGCAGATAATTTGGCGACGTTCCAATTCACGAGCAGGTACTTTCTCAATTAGTATGTCTTGAATCAATTTTGCCTGCTCGCCGCTCACCAGACTGATTACGCCGAAGGTTTTGTCCGTGTATTCATCTTGTTCGATTGCCGCTGTGATTAGTGAAGCGATTTCGAGTGCCTCCTTTCGATTCTTTTTTTCTTCACGAAGACCACCGGAAACGAATTGATGCACGATCGCGGGTCTTGTAACCAAATCCGACGCGTCACGCAACGGCCGAATCTTTCCGCTATACGACAAGTGGTTACTAAACTGAATGATCTCGGGAACACACCTAAAGTGTTCAAGGAGACACGTCGCACCGCCAAATGCAGCCTGCGCAAGATCATAGACCGATAGTTTGCCGTCATAAAGCCCACTGTTAGGAATGTCCTGAAGAAACTGCTCACGAAGTCTTTGCGTGGGTTCGACCTGCTCGCCAACCGCGTCGGGACTCACTTGTTCATGGTCTCCGACCACTATCACTTGCTTGCCAAGATATAGCGCCATTAACCCGCGGATGTCGCACTGGCTGGCTTCATCAATAATGACGACGTCGAATAGACCCGGTTCAGGAGAGAAGTTCTCTGCAACGCGAACGAGAGGCATGATCCACACCGGGATTGCCTTTCGTGCTTTTGACATCAGCTTTTGCGCATCGGCTCGCAATCGCGCAACTTGTTTACCTTTCCCGCCCCCAATCTTTGAATTCGTTTTTGCCCATCCAATTAAGGCTTGCCTTTGTTCATGCGTGGTGCGTTTATACTGCCAATACCATGCTCGGGACGCAATTAGTTTTGCGGTCACGCCTTGCAACTCAGTCCTGAGCGTTTCGATCTTGTCTTGAAGCTCGGGAATGCTGCGACTTGTCCGATCCCGAGTATTCAATTCTTGCTCAAGCTGGCGCCAGATCCATGCGGTTTCAAGGTCTTCACTTGGAGGAACCGACTGGTCATGAGGAACAGTGCGATCCTTGATCTGTTGACTCCATCCTGGTGCCACATCGTTGATTCGGTTTAGCAACTCACATCGTCTGAGGAAAAGAGGGTGGAGACGATTTAGCTCTATCTGCCATTCGTATGCAGCAGCATAGGCGTCGGTTTCCAGATTGCGCAATGCAGCGAGTATCGGAGGAAGTAACTCGTCGTGTAGCTCGTCGTAGCCATTTGATAGCAAATCAACTTGCAGATTAAAGTCAAGATTGTTGTGATGATCAGCAAGACGATGAAAACGTAACGAATTCGCCTGTGCCGCGAACAGCTCTTCAAGCAAGTCGCGATCTACGTTCTGGATAATTGACAATTCATCAGGGATCGAGTCACCATTTCCTTGGTCTTGCAAGAATTTGTCTAATTGGAAATTAAATGCTGCTGCGTGTTCGTGAAATGGGAGCCACACTTTTTCATGCCAGTCTAAAGATACTTGAATCTGCGACGCAAGCTTTCTAAGTTTGGACTCCCATTCTGTCCCTTCGAGTTCGATACATGGGCCTCCGATATCTCTGACTTGATTGTTCCATCGTTGGTTCAGACCAGCCTTCTCGATCTGCAACTTAGCATATTCGGCCAGAACCGAAAAATGATCGGCGCTACGAGGTCTCTTTCCATTGACTCTACATGCATTGATACATCGTTTCCATTTGGGATGAATAGGTCTATCCATCCAGGCAAATGACCCCCGCTTGGCAATATGGGCGCATATTTGTTCAAGCATCGCAACAGCCTCGTCCATGTCAATTGTATCGCCCACAGACGGGTTATGTGCATAAAGATTTTCGCGAAGCTGCTCGCCTCGATCACTCAGTTCCGAAATCAAAGTGGTGATGCTCTCCCATGGTTTTCGCGCTACGGAGCCATTTCGTCCCACAGAACAAATGACTCGACGCCAGTTGTCAACCTCTGGGATTAATTCAACTGCTCGTATGAACTCATTTTTCAATTTGACAAGTTCGTGCGGCTCGTAGGATTCGTCCTGAATGTCCCAGTATTTTGAGGCGAGATCGAAATCTGTCTTACGAAGTTCTCGATATTCTTCCGCTAGTTTTACAAATTCACCCGGTGATATCAAGTCATCCAGAGAAATCAAGCCTTTTTCAAATTCTGCTTCGTGTACAAGGCTCACTGAGCAATTTGTTGCGTATAGTTCATTAAGTTCACTTTGAGACATCGGGCATTGTTGCCTCCCTTCCACGGGACCCGGTATCCAATCGTGTTTTCCTTTACCAGAATACACAAGGCGAGCGGCCTCGGATGGCGAATATTCTCGGCCCGCCACCGACATAGGCGTGTATTCCTTTGCGATTTCTTCCATTAAGGTTGATCTCGCCTGTCTGATGTCAGCTAGTATCCTCCGACGTTGAGAATCATAGTTCGTTTCAGCGCGCGATTTTCTGTCTGATGTTGTGGAGAGTTTCTCATTGATTCTGTCGACAGTTTCCTTGAGAAGTTCGCGATTCTTTTCCTCATTATCGAGGACGCTCACGCAAAGAGGCTGTAATGCCGGAACGATCTTCTCACGTAAGACATTGAGAGCTTTAGTTGTGTGGCTCGTTACCAGTATCCGCATTCCCTGATCTTGTCTTGACAACAGGTGACCGATCAGATTAGCGATTGTGTGTGTCTTGCCCGTTCCGGGCGGCCCCTGTACGATGATGCCGGAATGGTGGGAAGTTTTCTGAGCGATCTCGTGCTGTTCCGCATTCGCCGGTTTGCTGAACAATACTTCCTCGTCTTCATCTGCGAGAATCTCCAGAGTCGCTTGTATATTCGCCACACCAGGCGGAACCTCTATTCCAGTAATTTGCTGGATTGACTTGGGAGCTTCGCTACCCTTTTCGAGTTGTTCGACGATTTTTTCAAAGACTTTTCCGAAAATGAAGTCTCTCTTGCGGACAATAATCACAGCAGATCGCCCGATGCAAGGAACGCGATTGCTGCCCGTTGGTTCTCCATCCACGAATATTCCGTCCGGATGGAGTTCTTGGATTAGTCGCGTGAGAGCTTCCGTTGTTTCATTGCCGCCCATTGGATGAAGATTGTCGTGTACAACACTGTCAGCGAATTTTTTCAGCGAATCGCCAGTTCCCGTTTGAATATCCGAAAACAGATAAGAGCAGATTTCCACGGGCTGATCCGATTCGCGAATATAGAATTGCGGAACTGTTTCATCAAAGTCGATTTC